>NZ_FPLG01000139.1:0-197385 GCF_900120065.1 Moritella viscosa | reverse complement strand
ACAGATTTCGGGACAGGGTCATCCTTGAGCACCAATCAAAAGTAAAACAGTAAGTATTGTGAATATTATATATTTCAATTTAACTCTCCGGATAAATGCTAATTTTGAAGTGGCACTAGCACATAACTCCTCAATAACGGGCGCAGTTTACTGCGCCCGGCGCCAAAGGCGCGAAGTTGATTGACTTGTCAGAAGCCTTCATGTTCGGCCCGTAACTTGAAAATATCCCAACGGCCTTGGCCTCTTTGCCTTGCTCTCTATGAGTATGAGGTAACCGATAACCTCTACCCAAGGCCGAAAACACACCTATTTCCACTATTTCTGTGGAATAACTTTCTACCTCGGAGTTGTTATACAAAATATCGAAAATGCTATTTCTCCTGGCTTTAAAATAACAGGAAGGCCAACTACTTCAGCGTTTACAATTCTTCCATTAGTTGAGAATTCAGCTTCTTTTACTACGATTTGCACATCTCCGACATTACTAACGGAGTACTCCATTTTTCTATCCCAGTCTCCATCATTTATTCCGATAGAGATCATGAAGCCAACTAAACACTCTTTCCTTCTAAGTTGCTGTACATAAAAATTGTATAGAAAAACACCGAGGGCAATAATAGATATTGTGAGCGTAATGTAATCCTTGAGTTGCAACTGATTCTTCTAGGCTTCTAGCGTCTTGCTCACCGGAAAATTAGGAGCGTGGCGAATAATTTTTCAGAGTACAACAACTTGTTAGCCATATATATAAAGTCACAGCTCTTCTTACATTGATAATCTAAACTGTTCTATTTGATTACCGAGTATTTCTTCAGGATTTCGACCATCCGATTTAGCTAACAGCATTGAAATTATATCGTCATCATTAAGTACAATTATCATTTTATTGTGAACTAACCATTGCTCCCGAAGCGTAAATTCACAGCCAGCTGCATCTCCACCTAGCCTGGAAATTATCAATCCGAATAGCCCAGCTCCATAAGGCTTCAAATAGTTTGAAACTTGTAAAACATCTTTTTTACCAACTTTCTTTGAATAATTCTTTGCATCAATAATAATGTAATCAGCAGAATACCTTTCCCGTAAGACAGCCCAAAAACCTTGATCAACATAGTTTGGCATAATGAAATCCCTTCGGTTTACTTTTGGCTTATCTGAGGACTCCGAAATTGGCTTGATCAAGGGAGGTGAGAATAAATGCTCAAGTATTTCACCTATAAGACTTTGATATACGTAACAATCTTTTCTCCCTGGGAAACATTGTCTTAAATCAGAAATGAGCTTTTCTTCTCTCGTGATACTTTGAGAACGTTCAGTGTGATGCAGGATGATAGAGTTATAATAATTTTCTGACATCTTTGGTATTAAGCTATGAAACTCTTTTGATAAAAACTCTAGATCCCAGACTTCAATATCTGAATTTTTTAGTAAAATTAAGTGCTCACTTTTCAGAGTTGCAGGTATTGCCAAAACCAATTTGTAGCTCGTATTGATGCTTTTATATGCGGTTAGCTGGCTTAATATTTGCTCAAACGGCCTTTGACCAGAAGGTGGAAATAACTTACATTCAATTAATAAGCAATCAACTCTTCCTTGATCACCTCTATCAGCTAAAATGTCGGCTCTATAACGCGTCTCGTTACCTATCAAAAGGTCTTTTGACACGGAACCGTAAGAAGGGTGTTTCTCCATGACTTCGGCTAGAAAATTTACAAATTCGATTTCTCTGAGTCCATTTCTTCCTTGGGCATTGTATTCACAAGCTAGAGAGTGCGGATAACTAGTCGAGGTCCTAAAATATGGTATCTTTCCCGGTCTATTTGCTCGCACAAAAACAAGGTCAGCATTACATGACGGGCATTGATATTTTTCAGATCCGCCTAAATTACAAGCCTCTTGTGCACTTACAATCTCATTTGTTATTAATCTTTGAGCGATATGCATAAATTACTCTGAATAATGGCTAACGTTTTAGATAAGCAGCTAATCCAGGCTGCAAAAAAAGAACCTTCTGAGAGGTTCAATACTGAATTAGTCTGCTTCATCTATTTTGTTGGACATCCGTCCACCATGTGGAAATGTCTTTCGTACTACGAGACTAAAATAGTCATTAACATCCCTAACCATAACACTTAAGGCATTGACTTACCTATATTAAAATCACATTTTATGAAATTCAGACGACACGATACCAAACTTTATGAAAACGCTATATATGACTCCGTTTCATCAACTCAATTTTTCTGACTTAACCTCTATACTATTACAGCCCAAACAGAGCAAATCAATTCTATTCCCAGCATTTTTAGTACTGCTTGCCAATCTGGTTTACTGGGCGCTTTATAAGCCGCTTGGACGTTTTAGATAAGCCGCTAATTATATGGAATTCCGTATGATGTGCATCGTATTTTAATTTTATGTCATTAACCATATTAAATTTACCTTATATTACAAGTGGATATATAAAAACATCTGTAATCTATTAAATAAAATAAAAACGTAAACAAGAAATCTATTTACTTGGGTCCATGTAAATAGATTTATTAAAAAATAAATTGTTATATTTCAGTGATATACTTTCTAACAGCACTTGAAACAAAGACTATTTGGCAGTAAATCCACAATTCCCACCAAAAATGGTTAAATCCTATTATACCTGTATATGAAACCTGGCTATCGATAACAAAATATATATAAAATTAATATGACGATATTGTAGATGAGTATTAATTCTAAAGCCAAAATGGGCAGAAACGATTTAGAGTTAAACCGAAAATTTGGGTAATGATTTATCTGCATCCCATCACTACATCTAATATCCCTTTTGTAAAATCATAAGCTTCCATAAAAAGGCATAAACATAATCCATCTATGTTTAAACCTGCGTGATAAAACATAGACTATTGCTACAATTTATATCACTGTATATAAAAACAGTGTTCGTTGTTTTATAATATCAAATACGTCATAAACAGTTATAAGGAAATTCACCATGTCTGTTCGTAACCTCAAAGACGGCCACAAGAAACCTTGGCTTTGTGAATGCTATCCGCAAGGCCGTAACGGAAAGCGTCTTCGCCAGCGCTTTGCCACCAAAGGCGAAGCAACAGCCTTCGAACGTTACACAATGAACGAGATTAATGATAAGCCCTGGTTAGGTGATAAGCCGGACACACGGAAGTTATCAGACTTGATTGAACTGTGGTGGCAACTACATGCTAAAAACCTAAAAAGTGGCGCACATGCACACAGACGTATGATTATAATTTGTGAACACCTTGATGATCCCATCGCAACTAATGTTACCGCCAGGGATTATGCTCACTATCGGGCAAGCAGACGTATGGTCGGTGCGAGTCAGCGGAATGGAATAGAGGAGCTGTCTGCAGCATCACAAAACTATGACCTCAAATGTATGCGGGCAATGTTCAATGAGTTGATCAGATTAAAAGAATGGAACTACCCTAACCCACTTACCAGCATTAATCTTATTCCAAAGTCAGAACCAGAATTAAACTACTTATCCCAGCAACAGATAATAACGCTGCTAAGCTTTGTTCAGGGTCAGTACCACGCAAAACAATTGACACAGATAATTAAGATTTGCCTAGCCACCGGTGCTAGGGTTAGTGAAGCAATGAACCTTAAAGGGTCACAACTATCCAAATATAAGATCACGTTCTCAAACACAAAAAGCCGTAAAAACAGAACAGTTCCTATCTCGGAAGCGCTTTATAACGAAATTTACCAGGATAGAAATGACAAGCTATTTACTTGTAATTACGTGGCAATATGGAAAGGTGTTTCACATTGTTTTACCGATTTACCAAAGGGACAAGCAACGCATATTTTACGACACACATTTGCCAGTTATTTTATGATGAACGGGGGGAATATTCTCGTTTTACAAAAGATATTAGGACACGCAGACATAAGCCAAACAATGCGGTATTCTCACTTCTCTCCAAGCCATTTGCAAGATGCTGTAAGCTTCAACCCACTCGTAAACCTAGCACTGTAACGTGGCGATAAAGTGGCGACAAATAATATTGATATGCACTCATATTCAGAATTATTTAAAAACTGGTTAATTTTATGCGTTAACCAGCCTTAAAAAATGCCCCTTCCCCGATATCACCCCTTGCTAACACTGCACTATAAAACCCTAAGCGATAAAGTTTAAAAACCATTCCGTATCAACAACTTAACTTAAACCCTGTTGTGCACACTGTAACAGAGCACGCTAAACCCAGCTCTCAAATCAACAAAATACTCACATCTTATGATTTACATTTTAAAGGCGCGCTTGTAGATTAAATAACTCAGGGTTATTTAATCCATTTACACTTTCTAATGACAAATACAAAAGGAGTTGCAATGAGTTATACAGTGATAACAGGGGCAAGTGCTGGTATCGGCAGTGAATTCGCGAAACAACTGGCACAGACAGGTCAAAACCTAATATTAGTTGCTCGCCGTAAAGAGAAGTTAGAAGAGCTAGCGCAAACGCTACAAGCCAAACATGGTATTGATGTTAAATGCTTTGCCATTGACCTTGCAGAGCCAACTGGAAGTGAGATATTAGCGACTGAGATCAGCATTAACAACCTTGCTGTCAATGGCCTAATTAACAATGCTGGCTTTGGTGACCGTGGTAACTTTGCAGATTTACCACTGCAGCGCCAAATGCAAATGATCCAATTGAATGTAAGTACCTTAGTCGAACTGACCCACCGTTTAGTACCAAACATGCGTGAACAGAAAAAGCCGTTCATCATCAATGTCGCGTCAACAGCAGCATTCCAAGCGGGTCCTAATATGGCGATATACTATGCAACGAAAGCTTTTGTACTGTCTTTCTCAGAAGCGATACACGAAGAACTTCGTCATCAAGGTATTGCAGTCAGTGCGCTCTGCCCTGGTCCAACTTTGTCTGAGTTTGCTGCAGAAGCCAATATTACCGATTCCAACCTATTTAAAGCTGGGGCGATGACATCAGCAGATGTTGCAAAACAAGCGTTAGCAAACCGTCACAGTGCAATTGTAGTTACAGGTATCAAAAACCAAGTAGGCGTATTGGTTGGCAAAGTATCCCCCCGCTTCATGACCCGTAAAATTGCTGGATGGTTACAAGCATAATGCAATGTATTATTAAATGCCGCGCGACGACACCAGAACAAAAAGCGTTACGTCTTACTCAGATCATAGATGTAACCGCCGCTCGTTTTACAACGCTCAGTTATGAAGACGTTAACCTAAAGCATATCGCTGCCGATGTGGGGATCACCAAAGCAGCCTTATATCGGTATTTCAGAAACAAAGAAACCTTATTTCTAGCTGTGTATACACAAGAAATAGCATGCTTAGCCCAAACAGCAGTGGGTGAAATGGATCAGCTACCGCTGACTGATTCAATTTGTAATACGCTAATAAAGCATCCATTATTTTGTAAACTCAGTGCGATAATGCACACAGCGCTGCAATGTAACTTGACACTAGACGAAGCGCGTCAGTTCAAAAATATATTATTACAGTTCATTGAGCAGTATGCAGCGATGATAAGTGCACATTATGTACTGAGTATCGAGCAAGCTACCGAGCTGTTATTACAGGTTCAGCAGGTGATAATTGGTTGCTGGCACATGAGCCATTCAGTGGGTTCAGTTGCAGAGGTAATTAAAGAAGGACCATTACAGTTATTTGAGCTGAATTTTGCAGACATATTACGCTCGCATATAGCTCGGCTTGTTACTAGCTATCAACAACAAGCCTAGGTTGCGCCGAACATTCAAACTTATCCGTCACTTAAAACCCTAAAACGTATGAAAAATAAGTTTTCTTCTGCCGGATAAATTTTACGAATGATCCACTTAAGAATACACACAAACGGCAAATTTTCAGCTTTTGCATGTGTCCGATTTAATTCACTAAATTTCACAGGCTCAATACTCAAAATTTCAATTTGGCATATTTTACGACTATCTTCGTGAGTACGAACATCTAGAACCTGACCAACTGCATAATGACTATCAAACTTATCACGGATCGTCGCAGTCTTTTTACCCAACAGAATTGAATGTTCCAACCGCTGGAAAAACGTCATACAATGACTCATCAATGACACCTAACTTCTTGTTGAATTGCCTTTAAACACATAACCGCTTGTTGCCTATAACGAAGTGACATCAAAAAACTCACTTGCCGATATATCCCACAACTGTGATGAAGGTATCCCTGTTTTTTTTATGTAATTTGAAACAATATAATACCCCAGTGTATAGCCTGCATGCAGAGGTATTGAATCAGGTTCAACTCCAAAAAACCAAGCATTATGATTGTACTTTAAATTAGTCGCTTCACTTAGCATTCTTGAATGTAAAACATCAATCATATCTTGGTTTATTGCTTTCGCATAAAATGGAATATCACCATTTCTAAGCTCTGTTTCAAAATGGCAGGCTAGCCCTTCGCTTATTAGTGCTTCCTGAAGAGTGTCTCCATACCCAACCCCTTTATGTCGAAAGCAGTGATGAATCTCATGGCCAAGGTTAGGTATAAACTCTGTATTAAGCGCCGTATTCAAGTTGTCATTATCCAAATCGAAGAACAACATTATTTGTTCAGATGATGGACTGTATCCACTAAAACCAAATTCTGGTATTACAAAGTTACCTTCAGAAATAACCACATCAATATTAACGTCTTCCAAAGGCAGTTTTTCACCAATACATTCAAGTGCTTTATCAAAAAGACTATCCAGCCTAGTCAGAAAGTCATCAAATTTTCCATGTGCATTTAACTTATGCAAGAAGATGTTCATATATACCCTAATCTCAACAGCTTATTATAGCAATTTACTTTTAAAATCAATAACACAAGAAGGATATACATGATAACAATATTGTGAATAAATTGAAGTTCTAAATCGCTTGAAGCAATTGGCTTAGAGCTCATGCTTCAAAGAGAACCTTTCGCATCACTGAAAGTATAGCGGCGTTGAGATAAACGACTTGTTAGCTTCTGTTAACTAGTGCTGACTAAAGACCTTAATACCATTACTTGTTAATAATGCAGTAGTAGCACGAAAAAATAGTGAGAAATAAGTATTACGAACATATATATAATAACCTTTTACTTATCCCAATAACCTGCACCACCACCTAACTTATGGCTAATGAACTCGATGAATACTCTTACTTTTTCAGGAAGGTGCTTTCTCTCTGGATACACCGCATATATTGCATGTTTTGGCAGAGCATATTCATCCATAAATGTAATTAATCTTTGAGATTTCAAGTGCTCTGCAACGATAAAAGTTGGCATTTGGCAAATACCTAATCCATTCAGTAATACTTCTAAAATAGCATCGCTATTATTCACGATGAAATTGCCTTTAGGCTCTAGCTTTAGCTTTTTACTATCTTTGTAAAAAGTCCATTCTGCTCCGCCCTGAAATAGGCTGTAATTTATGCAATTGTGATGAGATAAATCTTCTAGTTTTGATGGTGTACCGTGTTTTTTAAGATATTCTGGCGATGCACAGAGTACACTTTTACAATCAGCAAGTTTTTTGGCAATCAACGAAGAACTTTCGAGTTCACCTATTCGGATCCCGACATCATAACCGCCCTCAACTAAGCTTACAACGCGATCATCCATACTCAAGATAACCTTCACATCAGGGTACAAATCTAAGAACTCCTTTATGTAAGGCACGATATGCAAGCGTGTAAAAGTCATCGGTGCGTTTATTTTTAAGGTGCCTTTAGGTATGCCTTGCAGGTTATGCAAGGCAGCAAAACCTTCGTTTGCCATAACAACAGCATTCCTAGCATAATCCGAGAATCGTTCGCCAGCTTCAGTTAGCGTGATACTTCTGGTCGTGCGATTAAATAACCGCACGCCTATATTGTCTTCTAAAACCGATATCCTTTTACTTACTGCTGATTTTGTCATACCCAGCTTATCTGCTGCTGACGAGAAACTGCCATTTTCTACTACAGCAACAAACACTGGTATTGCCGAAAAATCCTCCTTCATATTGTCAACTTTTACTCACCAGTGATTATTTAAACTAGATATTATCATTTGTTTGGTAATAAATTAAAGTACTCTCAAATAATAAAGAGGAATAATTAAAAATATGAATATAAACAGATATTCAATATTGGCTATTGTCGGTGGGGGCTTATTGGCGTTAATGATTAATATCAACAGCCAACTCGCCTTAGAAACATCCGCAATCAATGCGTCATGGGTTGCTCATGGTCTAGGGAGTCTACTGGCATTCTTACTTTATCATATAGCTAAGAGAGCTATCGAATCACCAACTTCTCTAATGAAAGGTCATGTACCTAAATTATACTACTTAGGTGGATTTCCTGGCGCATTTACCGTCATCTTAGCGTCCATAACCGTTAATAGCGTAATCGGCTTATCAGGAACACTAGCATTGGGATTAATCGGACAATTAGTCTGCTCTATTTTTTGCGAAACATTAGGGCTATTTGGACTAGAAAAAAGTAAATTCACACTTATCGAGCTACTTCCGGTTTCCTTGGTTATTTTCGGTTCAATACTCATAATTTCGCTGAGGTATTAAAAATGACACTCTATATTTTACTGGCTTTATTGAACGGATTTTGTATCGCAATAAGTCGCATATGGAACGGACAACTAGCCCGATATTATGGTGCATTTAAGGCTTCATATGTAAATCATATAACAGGTTTTGTGTTCCTCTCAATTGTCATGATTTTATTACTTGAACCTCCACAACTTTCAAATGGTTCAAGTATGTTAGTTTATCTCGGTGGCTTTATCGGCGCTTTTTATGTGGCAATTAATAGTCTTGTCATGAGTCATCTAGGCTCGACTAATACAATAGTGTTGGTTATTGGGGGGCAAATGTGCTTCGGATTATTTTTGGATTCATCGACAAATTCACTCAGCGAATTATTCATCAAAGTACTGGGGGTTATGTCTATTGTCATCGGGGTATATTTAAAACAAGCCATACAACACAAGCGCACAAGTCTTTCGTCTTAATTTGAGTGTGGTATTTTTTAAAGTTTAGTTTGCAATAGAAACGTCTATAACTCACTTGGGAGGTAAAGTCGGCTTAGCGTTGAGACTTCAAAGACACTATTCACATTACATAAAGGGCTCTTCTCCGCTTACTTGACCACAACAGCCGCTGTTAATTTCCTTGTTACACTTTTATATACAGCCTTCGGATTATGTCCCCAAAGATTCATTTAGGAACAGCGACCCTAACAAAATAGCCGAGACAGGAACCAATAGCGTAACCAATAAAACATTAGTTGCTCCTGCCAACTCCAGTATTTTGAAGTAGAGAACATAGGTAATTGCAGTCGAGAGAACGGCAAGTCCTGTAATCGAAGACCATGTTTCTAAGCTAATTCCAACAACATCAAGTTGACCATCTACAGTTAAGGCAATAGGAAACAATACTAGTGTGGATGCTGTAACTTGCCCTGCGGCAGCGTTAAGAATAGATGCCAGTCCAGATGCTATTTGAGTTTGTCCCCACACAATCACGCAAATGGGAGCACGTTATTTAGCAATCCCATCCCTAGAAAAGCTCCCCACACACGTAGTTTCTTGGGTGGGCGCAGTCCAATCATTAGAGCAATAACCCATAACGTTATGGCAGCAATCCTTACCCTAAGGGTCACAATTGTCAACAGAGGAAGCTCTGTCACAACTATACCGACGAAGAAAAACGATCCTCCCCATAGCACGGAAAGCAAAATAAGCATCGCCCATACGCGTGCATTCATTGAGGTGTTAATAGAAATTACTCAGCAGGATACGGATGGAAACATGAACTGAGATGCGGTTAGATAAGTATGATTAACAGCTAAGTAGGATTACACCATATCCATACCATCTGAAATAGAAATGAGAATAATTAGTTTCTGTCATATTGCACTAACTATCTCAATCACAGACATAAAATCAACATTATTGCTCTATCAATGGCTGATTTCTAAGATAAAAAATACCATGTACCACCCCTTTATATTTAGGGCTATTAATATCACTGAGAGACACTGAGATTCGAGACCCATTACCTACCATCACCGCATCCCCTGTCGCCTGAATAGAAATGCCAGCCATATCCAAACGGCTACCATTAATTAACATTGTGTTATGCCCAGATATGTCAGCATTGGTCATGGTAACAACCGACTCGTCAAACGTTAGCGGACTGCTTTGGCTGGAAAAGGTTAAATTCTCAATTTCCACTACAGAATCTTTAATTAACAAACCTCCTGTACTGATGTCTATCAATCGAATCCTGCCACAGTCTTTCACTACAATCGCATCATAATGACCAGAATAAGTTTTATCATTTTCCCCCTGACAAGTTAAAATCCCTTGGTTTTTCTCTGTGCTTGGTAGACTATATTTATCTGTGATAGGTTCGTTGAGTGCAGTTTCTAAGGCACTCATAAAGTCAGCATGGTGGCTTTTCATCGGCACATGCCCTGCTCCTTTAATCACCTGTAAACGTGCGTGGCTCATTTGTTTATTAAGCACTTTCCCTGTGCGAAGTGGTGCGACATTATCTTTATCACCCCAAATAATATTAACCGGTACAGCAACCTGATTAACCGCTTGACTAAAATCTTCTTCAACCAAACTTAACGCAGCATTCATATTGCTTGAGTCGGATACTAACCAATTCCATACATAATCATTCGCTTGTAAAAAATTAGTTATCAAAGTACTTTTGGTCGTAGCCTCTATGATTGATGAGCTAACCTCGTTTAACCCTTCAATTTGCTGTTGCACAAATGTAGATGAATCATCACCAGGCTCAAAGGCCACAATGTGCTTAATAAATGCTGATTTTTCTAATAGTCCAGCAGCATCTACCAAAATCAGCTGTTTAACTAAGTCTGCATACAGTTCGGTATAACGTAAAGCGACCGCCCCGCCCATAGAGTGACCAATGATAATCGCCTTTTCACTACTATATTGCTTGCTAATTTTAGCAATAACATGGGCATAATTAGTCGACAGAAAGCGTCCCTTAGCTGCAGAAAGGCCAAAACCGGGTAGATCGATGGCTATCACATGGTAGTTTTTTTCAAGAGTTGGAATAACACTAAACCAATCTTTCATACCTATTTGGCCAAGCCCATGAATCAAAATGACAGGCGGGTTATGCTTGTTACCGGCTTCTAACACGGCAACTTTGCTATTAAATACCAGCTCATCAAAATAGGATAATTGCCAATGCTCTGCAAGTCGCAATTCAACTGGTTCCGGTTCAACGCTTATTTTTATTTTTTGTTCTTGTTGTTGACTAGAACACGCAGATATCAGCAGTAACATGCATATTGGTAATCTTCTTAACATCTTCCACCCTTAATAAATCAACCAATTGAAAAATAACAATTAATAGTAAGCTACAGCCCTCAGAACACCTAGTACTCGTTACCGAGTCGATAATAATTCAAGTAACAGATCACAAAAATAATTGATTGAGCTGCTTGGAGGCTATATATCACTCGCCCATTAGACCTAATCGGCATGGCGATATTGTGAATGACTAACGGCTACAAATACCGCCTATATTAAGTCCCAATTAGACTTAATGACATTCCAATAAAGTAGATTATCATTTATATAGCCTTAATATACACTGGCTACATGAATATAAATAAAACGCCATTTAACAAAATCCCACTTGCCTTAGCCATGATGATCATTGCTACAGGACAAGTCGGTGTCAGTATTTATCTGCCTTCATTGCCGCTAATAAGTCGTGATCTTGGAGTCTCTCAAGCGGACGTACAGCAACTTGTCACCCTATTTTTAGTCGGCTTCGGATTGTCGCAGCTTTTCTATGGTCCGTTATCAGACGCTATCGGCCGTCGCCCGGTATTTTTTCTGGGTCAAGGTATTTATTTACTGGGAACGATCATGTGTGTATTGCTGCCAGACAGTTATACCGCACTGATTGCGGGACGTTTATTACAAGGTTTGGGCGCAGGTAGTGCATCAGTATTGGCTCGTAGCGTGATCCGCGATAGTTACAGCGGAAGTCAATTAATACAAGCGCTGTCTTATATGTCGATAACAGCGTCTATATTACCAATTGTCGCCCCTGTCGTTGGCGGGTGGACAGCATGGCATTTTGGTTGGCAGTCAGTGTTTAGCTTTGTACTGGTTTATCTCTTGGCTATTGTCACTTTGGGCTATTTTGTGTTGCCTGAAACCCTGCCTCATGCAGTGACGAAGTTTAAGATAAAAAAGACATTACGTGGTTATTGGCACTTATCAAGAAACTACCAAGTGATCTCATCAGCAAGCTATAACTGGATTGGTTATTTATCAACGCTGGTATCCGTGTCACTGTTACCCTTCTTATTACAAGATGGATTAAAACTCAGTGCGGCAGACTACGGTGAAGTAATGATCATACCTTCTGCGGGTCTATTAGTCGGTAGTTTAATACTAAATAAATTGAATAAACGTTTCACCACTAATCAACTGATATACCTAGCATCGATTATTATGATGATTGCAGGTTGCTGGCTAGTGTTTAATGATATGTCGTTAGTCAATTTGATATTTGGTTTTACCCTGTTAACGATCGCACAAGGTATCAGCTCTCCACTGTCGATAAGCATGTTGCTGGCACCACACAGTAAACAGGTAGGCGCAGTGTCTGCATTGTCAGGGTCTGTACAAATGTGTCTTGCAGGGCTTGTTGGCGGGTTTCTGATTAGGCACTTTATTGATAGCCAAATGAATCTCGGTTTGTTTTACTTAATCACAGGTTCATCCATTGCATTAGTGCTCACACACAGCCGTTACAAACAACGCCTTGCTACAAGCGCTAAATGTTATCAATAACACGCAGGTAATTACTCAGTTAACGTAGCCAGTCATTTCCACAAATCCCTCACCGACATGAGACCCCTTAAAACTGACCATCCCCTCAAAATATTCAATACCAAAACGCATGATCTGCTGCTGATTAATCACAGCCACGCGTAAATCAACATTTAAACCAATACTTGATTTATCCACTTGTAAGTCAAACGCATACGGATAATCTAGCGTATTGTCAATATGACTAATCAACTTAATATTATTCGCATCAAGAATATCAATATCGCCATTACGATGCATCAAACTACCATAGATAAAATCCTGTTCAGAAGAACGAATACGGTAAATCATCAAGGCTTTCTCTGTTGACAGGCGTATCGAAAACCAGTCCCAACCCTGCTGATCTTGCGCTAGCATAGCTGAGCCCCACTCGCGGTCAAACCAAGCTGAACCAGTCACATTAAGCCATTGTCCTTGCCATAATATTTTACCTTCTACGTCGATAAAAGGCTGAGAGTAATAATGGCTAGCGATCGCCTCACGCTGATGCTTTTTACTATAGCCCTGCTCGCCTTGCAGAAAAAATTGACTCTTAGTCACTAGCGATAATTTTACCTGCCACGCTTCACTATCAGTACGTGCAGAACCATAGCTGAGTTGCGCAGGTAATAATGCCGCCGACGACTGCCATAACCAGTCATCAATTGCAGCGGTAAAAGGCTGTTCGGTAATCGTTACATTAGTAAGTTCTTCCCGACCTTGGCGAAACACCGCAAGATGCACCTTAGTATCTGCCAACGCACCATGAGCAAAATACCACTGCGCCTGATTAACCGCCGTTCGAAATAATGTCCATTGCGTAGCAAAACGTATTCCAGTGTTACTCTTTAAATTAGCCGTTAAGTACCACCACTCATGACGATAATCTTTATGTGGTGAATGTGCTTGAGGAAAACGAAGCCTATTTTCAGGTAAGGCTTGCGCATATTGCTGTTCCTCACCTTCTCTGACTTTAAGCGGACTTTTATTCTGCTCAGGCGGTGCTTTGACTTGTTCGCCACAAGACAATAACAAGAGTACGACTAATACTACAAACACGAACAATTTAAACATTTTACGTGGTTTCATCTGCTACTCCTTAAATTCAATTTAAACAGTGGGATACCGAGTGCTGGCAATAAGAACAACAATCCGAATATGCTGCTGACAGCAAAAGACCCCACATTGAACATCAGTGGCATTGACCAACCAAAAGAAGCCGGTAATGCCTGACTCACCAATGCACGGGCTAATATCATGGCGATTGGCCAGCTTAAAAGTACGCAGCCCACAGCAAGTAAGCACCATTGCATCAGCATATGAACAAACAGCTCCGCCTTGCTATAACCCAAACTGCACAAAATATATAAATCGGCTTTACGTGCCTGCTCTAAACCATTAGCCGATAAAAACAGGCCAAAGCAAGCAATCACCAATAATATAACTGCGATCAACTGCGTTAATACAAAGGTCTGTGCAAATACCTTCAGCGCTATTTTTTTACTTGTGAGGGCTCATATATTTGATCATCAGCCAACCCCAACGCCAAGCCCACAGCTTCTTTATCGATAACAGTACCGGAACGAAAATACACACCGAAACCACTATAAACCCAGCCTGTAAATAACGGATTAGCTTGTGGTGTATCTAACGTCAGCGAAAACCCCGGATAACCGTATTCATAATAAATACCTTTAATACGACAGTTATATTGCATCTCTCCCTGACGAAGATGGATTAATTGAGCAACGGCTAATTGGCGTTTAAGCGCGAGCTGTTCGTTAATAAAGCACCCCTGCTTAATCTTAGTCGATGACGACTTTAATAATAGCGATGACAGCTGTTGGGATGATTGATAACTGGTCACTTTAATTGAGTCAATATCTATCCTTGCCCAGGTATGCTGATGCAAAGTATATTCATCAATATCATTGTTATTTTGCAGCCAATCTTCCACCTGTTTTTTTTGGCCATGATGATAACGGATAAGTAAATCTGCACTTAATTGTTGATCAAGAAAGCGCACAAACGCCCCCTCAAAACTGTGTACCATTAAAGCGGCTGCAATACTGGTTGTTAACGCAAGATAAAAAGCCGCTAGAGGTAAGTAACGTCGTCTAATCTGATTGCTGGCATCTTGAAAAATATAGTTAACCCGGAAAGAGTTAAATCCAAAAGGCCTCACACACAGCCCACTTAGAAATAACATGCCTTGTAAAAAATGGGGTAAAAACACCACACTCGCGATCAATAACAGGCCATACTTAACCATGATCTGATACCAACTTTGGCTCGGCCACCCACTAAATAACAGCAATAGAATAACCGCTACCGCTAACGTGACCAATCGAGGAAGGTAGCCTTTTATCGTGCTTGTAGAAAAAGTAACATGAGCAGTACTGATCCGCTTAAATTGCTTTGCTAATGCCAGTAATACCGCAACGGATGAAATAAGCAGCGCCCATAATGCGTATTGCCATTGCCAAGCAAAGTGACCACTCATATTCAGTGCATAAATCTGGCTAAACGTGAGTCCCAGCAAGGGCAATAATACGGTCACTAGCGCGACGGCAATCAATACCCCGACAATACTGGCAACAAACACCAGAAATAACGCTTCAAGCAACATGGCTATTTTGATCGTATGTAGTGCAAGCCCCAACAAACGTAACTGCATCGCTAATTCAGCACGTTTATGCCAAGCCTGCTCACCAGCCTGAAACGCAATAAACATACTGACAATAAATCCTAAAACAGCCAATGCCATTAAGTTTAGGTGCAGCGCATCGGCGAACCCACTGCGTTCTTGATATGACCAAGGTTCATTAAGGGATAAATGCGCGGGCAATGCAGCCTCTAACGCCTGCTTCTGTGATGCTGTCAATGGCGCCACCATTAACGCGCTAAAATCAACTTGCAGGGGAAATAACTGCCAAGCGAGTGCAATATCAAGCAGTGCAACCCGACCCCATTGTTCGCTTGTGGTTAAACGAATAGGAATGGGGGTTTTGTCAGCCAATATCAATACAGAATTAACGTCGGGGTTGATATCGATATCAACATCCAGTGACGCCAAATGCGCTTTAGTGAACAAAACGGCTTGATGATTGAATTGGGCAGGATTAGCAATACTCAGCCCCAGCATATCAATAGCAAGGAACTTCAAACGTTCGCCATTCGCAAGATTCTTTCGAAATGTTAATACCGGCGTAATTTGGGTGAAGCCTTGTCTGCGCAAGTGAGCAAAGTCACTCTTACTCACTCGACCACCTTGCTCAGCGACAATATAGAAACCGATAGGACTGGTTAACTGTGCATTGGCTTGGTTATATTGTTGTTTGCTCGCATGATTTAATACCAAAATACACAGCAAGGTGCTGGTAGCGATGGCTAAACTGAAAATTAAGCCCAAATGTAATAGACGATGATGATTATATTCTGCTACCTGGGTTTGTAATACCAGCCACAATTCTTGCCAATCTACTCTGCGGATAAAACTGATCGTATTGCTATCCATCATCGTCTCTACCGCCCCAACTCGATAATCTCTATTTATAGACGTGATTGATTAAGCTTAGCTGACCATCCTCTAATTGATAGATCTTATCCATTTTAGCCGCAACATTGCGACTATGCGTAACGAGTACGAGCGCGGTATTGTGGGATTTAGCCAATTTAACTAACAATTCAACGACACGGTTACTATTATCGTCATCGAGATTACCGGTCGGCTCATCGGCAAGCAATAATTTAGGTTTCGCACTCATAGCTCTGGCAATCGCAACCCGTTGTAATTCGCCACCAGAAAGCGTCGAAGGGTATTGATTTAATAAGACTTTAATATCGAGCTGTCGTGCAAGGGCTCTGCACAACGAAGCATCATAGCGCCCAGCTAAACGAGCGCTAAAGGCGATATTATCTTGAACCGACAAACTCGATAATAAATTATATTGTTGAAAAATGATTCCCAACTGTTTTTTTCTAAGCTCACTAAGCTGCTGTTCATTCGCTTGTACTAGTTCGAGCCCAGCAAGCATGATATGTCCTTGCTGTATCGGCTCTAGTCCAGCAATAAGATTAAGTAAGGTTGTTTTACCGCTACCACTGTCCCCCATCAAGCCTATACATTCCCCTTCGCCCACAGCCAAGCATAGATCTGACAACAACTGTCGTTGACCATGCCCGTCCGTGATCTGGTGGCAGAGAGCCTTAATGGTTAATAGCACTGTTACTCCTTTATAAACGTTCACAGAACAGATATCACTTTGCTTGTATCGCTAATATTAACGACACACTATCGAAAAATTATATTCTTTAATTACCTTCTCTTTAGTCTAGCCGTTGATGTACCTTTAGTTGGGATAACCTCTGCACCGCCAATAATATTTACGTTGTCATAAGCAAAGCGGATTTCTCTTGTCCGCCGTTCAATAGCTTGCGGTAAACTAGATGAATTAGACAATAACTGAACGATTTGTTTACGAAAACGATATACTTGAATGTTAATATGGTTCTCACTCTGCCCTAATATCTTGCTCAGTAACTCCTTATCAATCCAGCCTTGCTCATCAGCTCTCACCCCTTTAATAGCGTCGTCTAGACGTTTTCGAGCCAGGATTAACAGTAAATAGTGATGATTACGTTGTCCTAGATCGTACACCTGCCCACCCATCGTTAATTTCATCGCAACATGTTCTTCATTTTGACTAACGATGAATTGTATTGATACTTGTTCTACAGTTTCAAGATCAGACACATTATTCTGCAACCTTTCTGTTGTAGAGCCAGCGCCAATAAAAAGCCATACTTGTGATCGCCGACTAACCAATTCCGTCACTTTTGGCACCATAGTCGGTAACCCAAGTGTAACCAGTATTAATAAACAATTTGGCGAAGACAACTCAACAATACGCCACGCTTCTCCAGATAGGCTGCCGAAATGAATCAGATCACCCAGATATAAATGGTACTCACGCCTTCGGTGAATTCGCCTGCCATTAACATAAGTACCATTACAGCTAAAATCTTGCAGTACCCACACTCTCCCATTCCAAAAAATTGTTGCATGCATACGAGAACTATCTGCCTCAAGCAATAATGAGTGCGAAGAATTAAACTGCCTACCAAATAGATGTTGCGGCATCAAAGTGACTTTCTCTTCAGTATTAATATTGATAATTTTGGCCATAAATAATTCCATCTATAATTATTAATTTAATCGTATCCGTTACATACATAATTCTGTGCCAGCTGCCAATTCAACACAGTTTCGCCCCTTTGCTTTCGCTCTGTATAAAGCTTTATCCGCACGTGCAAACAAGGTGTCCAATGTATCATCACATTGAAATTCGGCACTGCCGATACTACAAGATAGATTAAATTTGGATAATGAATGATGTATAGTTACCGCATTTTTAATCCCCTGTGCAAAGCATGAAATAAAATATTTATCCACATCATTAATCAAAATTGTAAATTCATCTCCAGCGAATCGAAAAATTTG
Source organism: Moritella viscosa (assembly GCF_900120065.1). Lineage (NCBI taxonomy): Bacteria > Pseudomonadati > Pseudomonadota > Gammaproteobacteria > Alteromonadales > Moritellaceae > Moritella > Moritella viscosa. The sequence continues at coordinate 178,970 of NZ_FPLG01000139.1, read as the reverse complement.
TACTCGTTCACCACTGAACTGCAATAATAGTTGCGCAAAGTTGGCTAACACAAGATCCCCAGTTTGGTGACCATATTTATCGTTAACGCGTTTAAAACCATCAAGATCAATTATAAGCAATGATAAATCCAGTTGTTTTTTATGGCTATTTTCGGATAATTGTTGAAAACAGTGCTCAAATTTATTTCTGTTAGCTAACCCAGTCAAGCTGTCTTCAAATGCCAATAATTTCATTTTCTGATATTCCATCGCATTATATAATGGATTACTTAACGCCTCAGATAACAGAGCTAATAACGCTTGCTGTGCCATCGTTAGGCGTTGTTCTAAGCTGCACTCTAACTGGCCCAAAGCATAACCATTACGAAATAAATCGAGCCTTAAATTAACATTACCGAGGGCAGACGTTTTAGCTGCCAATGTATTATTATCAACATGAAAAACAAGGTTACAGAGAGGCATGTATTCACGGACGTTTTGCTTAAAAATAGCCAACAAGACTTCAGGATCTAGACTGGATTGTAATTGACTCGCTAAATTCGCATAAGCTCTGTCTGCTGCTTTTGATTTAATCAGTATATTTAACAGTCGCGGATGTGTGAAACTAAGATTAAATAACTTATACGATAACCAAGTGTGTGCTGTCATTGTTATTATCACCAACTTCTGTTTCCAAGTCAGTCATATTAAGCATCTGACTTTACTCGGGTTATTATTAAAATAATAACGGGACTCGTCACTGTTTATATGCCATTTTCCAAAACAAACTATATAAACAGTTTAAATGCAGATTACCACTTTTGAGCTCTAAAAAATATTACAGCTTATTACACTTACAATTATTACACCTGTAATAAGCTACTAAATTACATCTATTTTCTGGATTGGAAATAACAAAGGAAACAAAGCGACGCTCTCAATACACTAATCCCCCCCAAACTTAAGCGCAATAATTAGCCCTATAACGTATTAACAATTATAAATCCAGCATGAATGCTATTCATAAATGATTTTTTTGATACAGGATTACATCTGGATAATAAAATTACGATCTGTGATTGTTATTGGCTAATCGACAATCACAATGAGAATCATTACCATTTGCATTTACCAAGTGTCATATTTTTAGTATTATGCAGCTCTATCATTAACAAACGGAGAAAAATGATGTTAGGTTTTAATCTTAAAATCGCGCAAAAGAGTTTACTGTGCATATTATTAGGCAGTGCTTTTAACTTGCAGGCAGAGGTTGTCACGGTAACGGATATTGCGGGTCGTCAAGTGAGTATTGACAACGAAAAAGTTAACCATATTGTTTTAGGTGAAGGTCGTTTAGCTTACTCGCTGGCCGTTTTGGATAAAGAAGCCCCCTTATCTCGGGTCGTTGGTTGGAAAGATGATCTGATTAAGTATGATCCAGATGCTTATCGAAAATACAAAGAAAAATTTCCCGAAATAACCAAAATAGCTAATCTAGGTAGCCCCTATTCTGGCGATTTAAACTTAGAAAAACTCATTACTTTAGATACCGATCTTTTTATCCTGAATTTAGGTAACTTACTAAAAGCACAAGAAAGTGGATTACTAAAAAAACTTGATAAAGCAGGTATTAAAGTTGTATTTGTCGATTTTCGTCAACGTCCAACACAAAATACAATTCCCAGTCTATTACTCTTAGGTAAGGTATTAAATAGAGAAAAACAAGCCAATGAATTTGTTGATTACTATATTCAACAAATGCGTAAAGTCAGCAGCGTGGTACAGACGAAGAAACTAGAAGAACGTCCGCTTGTTTTTATTGAGAAAGCCGCAGGTTACGATGCAGATGCATGTTGTAGTACGTTCGGTAATGCTAATTTAGGTAAACTAATTGATGAAGCTGGCGGTATTAACTGGGGAAGTCGAAAATTCCCAGGTTACTCTGGTAAAGTAAATCCTGAAGCGCTTTTCACTGATGATCCAGATATCATTATTGGTACCGGTGCCAACTGGGCTGAGGCTAATCCTAATACAGCAGCGGTGTTATTCGGTTACGAAGCCACTGAAGCATCGGCGCAAAAACGCTTAAAAGCACTATCAGAGCGTAAAGGTTGGTCAGCACTAAAATCGGTTAAAAACAAAGAGTTTTACTCTATTTACCATCAATTTTATAACAGTCCTTATCACTTTATCGCCTTACAAGCCTTTGCAAAATGGTTTTACCCAGAGGATTTTAAAGACTTAAACCCTCAGGCTAATTTCAAAGAATTGCACGATAAATTCTTACCTATTGACTTAACGGGTGTTTTTTGGACGAAACTAGATTAATCATGAAATTAAATTAGTTTTTCAATATATGACGAGCTATCAAAAATAGCTCGTCTTTTGTTATAGAAAAGGTCTAAAATGCGCCAACTAAGTTATATAGATAACGGTTTAAACGCCACTAATCAATACCAGAAACGCTCGGTTAAAAAAATTCGTCTCATCGGATTAATTTCGGGGTTACTGCTTTTAAGTGTCCTGTTTGATATTGCCACTGGCCCGGGACATTTCCCTCTAGCAACCGTATTAGATGTCATTTGGGACAAAACTTCACACGGGATTAAGCTTGAGGTTATCATCTGGGACTATCGCATGCCTGTAGCGCTCACCGCACTGGTCGTTGGCGCGATGCTTGGTATGGCAGGCGCCCTGATGCAAACTATCTTAAACAATCCACTGGCAGAACCTTTTACCTTAGGTATTTCGTCTGCTGCCAGCTTTGGTGCTGCACTTGCTATCGTGATGGGCGTAGGCTTAACCCCTAATGTCGGTTCCTTATTGGTGACTGTAAATGCCTTTATTTTCGCACTCTGTACTTGCGCTGTACTGTTAGGCATGACGCGCATTAAAGGCGTTGGTACACAGACTATCGTGTTATTTGGTATTGCGATATTTTTTGCTTTTAATGCACTGTTAGCAATGATGGAATATTCTGCATCAGAAACCCAGTTACAACGTATTGTGTTTTGGATGTTAGGCTCTCTCGGTCGTGCCAGTTGGCAGCAGCTCAGTATGGGATCGTTAATGATGGTGATTATTATGCCATTTTGTATGTCTCGAACCTGGCGACTTACAGCCCTTCGTCTTGGTGATGAAAGTGCAATAAGTATGGGAGTAGATGTAAAACGACTACGTATAGAGATCCTAATTTGCATCTCTCTATTAGCCGCAACAGCAGTAGCATTTGTTGGTATTATTGGTTTTGTCGGGCTAGTCGGACCGCACATTGCAAGAATGTTAGTCGGTGAAGATCAACGCTATTTCTTACCTTTGTCAGCGATGCTCGGCGCAACTATGTTATCGATAACATCAATTGTCAGTAAGACTCTGACACCGGGTATTATTTATCCAGTCGGTATCATCACTGCACTTATCGGCGTACCCGTATTCTTGATTATTATAATCCGTCATTCAAAGGAGCGATTCGAATGAGCTTAGTATTAAATAATTTGAGTGTTAGTTATGGCAGTAACGAAGTATTAAAAAATGCTTCTATCGAAAGTTTAAACACAGGATCATTCACCTGCTTACTTGGTCCCAACGCTGCCGGAAAGTCGACATTATTCAAGGCTATTGCTGGATTGGTAAAACCATCATCCGGCAGTATTTTTTTAAATGATGTAGATGTATCAACATTAAGCAGAAAAGAGCGAGCGAAAAAAATTGCCTATTTACCGCAATCTTTCCACTCTAATGTATCTTTGACTGCATTTGAAAGCATCCTATTGTCATTAAAACACCAATCAAGCTGGCGGGTAAAACAAGCTGACTTACTTCAAGTATCTGCAATCTTAGAGCAACTTTCCATCTCAGCATTGGCCGATAGAGATATTTGTGATTTAAGTGGCGGTCAGCAACAAATGGTAGCGATGGCAAGAATTTTAGTTCGTTCACCCGAGGTTATCCTTCTCGATGAACCCACAAGTGCCTTAGACCTGCACTATCAACTGTCTATTCTATCGACAGTCAAAGAACTCACCATTGCGAACAAAATAATTACAGTAGCAGCATTACATGATTTGAATCTAGCGGCTAAATTTTGTGATCAACTGGCTCTATTAAGTGATGGCCGGATAAAAACTCAAGGAGAACCAGAGGACGTACTCGGATTATCAGTATTGGCAGAAGCCTACAAAGTAACAACCTCACTAGAGTCAACATCGAACGGTTATTTGTATGTTGATGCTCAGCTAGCTGGCTAATATTTTAGGACGGATCTAAAAAAGCGACTCTAAGAGTCGCTTTTTTTATTTATAGTCTTTATTTACACTTATTATTTAAGCGTTATTTTTTCTTCGCTGGACGACGGCGACGTGGTGGTTGTGAGCGTTTTGGTACATAACCTAAGATAGACTCAGGGATACCAACTTTCGCTTCAAAACCTTCAACTTCTTTACGCTCGATAACATGGTCTAGCAATTGTTCGATAGCGCATAAGTTACGGAAATCATCACGAGATACAAATGAAATCGCTTCACCAGTGGCACCAGCACGACCAGTACGACCAATGCGGTGAACATAATCTGCTGCTTCTTCAGGTAAATCGTAATTTACTACACGGTCTAAATCATCAATATCAATACCACGAGAAGCAACACCTGTAGCAACAAGTAAGCTTAGATCACCAGCTTTAAATTCAGCGAGTAACTGCTCACGCATCGCTTGGCTACGGCCACTGTGGAATGATTCAGCTTTAATTCCACGTTTTTCAAGTTGGCTTACTAGTTTAGCTGCACCACGTTTGGTTTCAATAAAGATTAACGCTTGCTTCCAGTCATTTTCAATAATCATGTGGCTAAGCAATGCCGATTTCACATCTTTATCAACAACAGTTAACCACTGGTCAATCTGCTGTGCAGTTGTATGCTCTGGTTCAATCGAAATTTCCATTGCATAGTTAATTGCTGTTTTTGCCAAAAAACGTACTTGATCAGACAAAGTAGCTGAGAACAGTAAATTCTGGCGTTCCTGCGGTAAACGCTCGATGATTTTGTTGATATCATTAACAAAACCCATGTCTAACATTCTGTCTGCTTCGTCGATAACTAGCACTTCTAGTTCGTCAAAGTGAAGCGCACGTTGATGAGCCATATCGAGTAAACGGCCAGGCGTCGCAACCAGAATATCAACACCTTCAATAAGGCGTTGTTTTTGTGGTTCCATATCAACACCACCGTACATCGCCATCGATGTAAGGTGTAAATGTTTACCGTATTGCTCAACGTTTTCAGCTACCTGAACTGCCAGTTCACGAGTTGGTGTTAAGATCAGCGCACGAATACGTTTAGCACGTAGTGTGTGTTTGTGGCTGAACATTTGTAATAGTGGTAATACAAAACTTGCTGTTTTACCCGTACCTGTTTGCGCAGCGGCAATCAGGTTTTTGCCCGATAAAATAGCCGGAATTGCTTTTTGTTGAATCGGCGTTGGTTGCTCGTAGCCTAACTCAGCTACTGCTTGGGTAATTAATTTGTTTAATCCAAACTTAGAAAATGGCATTTATAATCTCAGGTATTTGATAAATAAGTAAAATAGGTAAACTGTTAGGATTGGAATAAGTAACAGTTGGATATTGGCGTGCATTCTAACACGAAGCGAGGACTAACGGGATAATTTAACGTTTGCAGCGATACATGTTTCTCAATCATGGTTCACATTTGTAATGTCAGCGATAATTAATAGAAAAATAAGCCATCCCGCATACAACTGACAGGATGTATACGAGATGTTAAATAAAAATAAGCCCCGATAAGAGGCTAATTTAAAGATTAATTTGCAACAAATCTAAATAGATATTTAGAATAATCATACTGACTTGTCGATATGATTTTTTCCTTCCCCGTATCCATATTTATTGCAACAGCATTATTGGTGATGTAATAACGATTATAATTATACTCATTATGTTTAACATCATTGTACGCGAAGACAATATTATCGGTTGGTACTAGTCCGTAAAATTCTGTTTTAGCTGGGAAACGCCAATTAGATTTTCCACAAATACTATTATGTTTTTGATCTTCCAGCAAAGACTGAGCATCAATATATTTTTTGAAACGTGTATTTTTATCTACGCCACTAAATAACTGCCAAGTTAAGCCACTAATGTTATCACGAGCACATACTGCGCTAGACCGATCATTGACAACCACACCGCTGGAATTCAACAGTTCATAGCTATTTGTTTCCTCTCTAATTAAGCGAGCTAGAACCACTCGATTTTCAGAACCATCCGTCTTTTGTTTCGCAGTTCCTTCACTAGCCTTATTTGTATCATAGGTAAGGACATATTGTTCACCTTGATATGCCATGTTAGACCAATAATAAAAACTTACTCCACCTGAATAATGAGATTTATCGTATTCTGGTAACAAGGCTAAATGGTTAGGGAAAACCTCAGTATCTAACGTTGATTTAGAATTTGAACCAGATATAGCTTTAGTCTTAATTGAAAATAACTGTGCTAAGTGAGGTACTTTCCAATCACTAAACCCACATAATTGGGCTGTATTTTCACTTTCAAGGTATCCATTACTACCTAACACACTTGGAATACCTGCAGACGAAGCATCGTAAGCAATGTCATCTTTACCATTTGGCAATCCATCTTTTAGAAGACTCCAGACTCTGCGTTTTCCGGTTATTTGCGTGTCTTCAACACAGCGCCAACCTTGTTGGTACGTTGTAGCACTAGGTAGGTAATGACCTAGTTCATCTAATTTTGCAAATCGTGTACTAACTAAAGCATCAGCTTTCAATACGCTAAAGCCAGCATCACTTGCTTGTTTTAGACTATCTTTTGCCAACAATTTAGCTTGCGTAAGATCGAGTACAGCAGCATCACCCAGCAGACTAATAAATTTCTGGTACAAAGCCAACAAGCTACTAAAACTAGAATCCAAGTCCACCGTAGATGAATTTAATGCCAATTCAAATGTACTAACTTGCGCGTACAGAGCCTCAACATCGAAAATTGATTGATATAAGCTTAATGTTGCCTTGTGTATTTCAGCTGGCAGTGATGCTGAATTTACCGTTTCTTGTGCTGTGGTTAAAGTAGCAACTTTTTGTTGTACATTTGCTAATCGGTTCGCAAATCGAGCACCTTCAATAAGTACATTTAATCTCAACAAGTTTGGTTGTAAATCGTTGACTTTAGTTTTGTAACTTTCAACTTTAGAGATAAAAGATTCACTTTTAGAGTCCGTTCTATATCTCGCAGCTGTGGCTTGAAAATCAAGCCGTTTTAGCTGATTTGAAAGGTTAGTTAACTCGTCTTCCCATGGCTGAGTCAATATTTCTAACTCTGCTAGTTTTGCGAGAGCCTCTGCTTCTAATACGGTGTAATTTTTGCTTTGTGCTTGGTTTTCGTTCAGCCAAGTTGCTAGGAATGTTTCAACCGAAGCTAATGATTTGGCTTGGTTGCTAATTGCAGCATCAGCAGTCGCTATCGCAGAGTTCACACCTAATAACAGTTCACTGCTTGGAGCTAGGCTCCATTTCGGATAGCCGTATTGCTGCAGCCAAGGGTTTGGTGTGATCTCAACGCCGTTCTTAATAGTAACTGCGATACCATTTTTGTCTGCCCAAAATACCTCCCCAGTCTTAGACATTAGGTAGCGTCTTAGATCTCGAGAAACTGCTCCTCGGTTTGATAGCGCTACCACTTCACTAAATTCCGGCAGTTCCCAACCTGATGTTCCACAATAAGATTTTTGTAATACTTTCTGAGGTATTTCACTTGCGGCACCAAGACCTACCCTAGCAGCCCTTAAAATTGGTTCACCTTGCCCTAGGTCGTTATATTCAGCAATACATTCCTGACTCACCCATGATCCACTATCGTTAAGACTCGCAGGGAGGTATGCCGTTTTCATAGGTACATACTTGAGTGCAATGAAACTACTACTCGTAGTAGAATTTGTTGCCCATAGCACGTTACTATTTAGATTTGATTGCCCTTCAATAGCATCTTTTTTCAGACGTATACCAACTAAAGACTTATCGTACGCTTCACTTCCAATAAATTGTGGGTTTGATGCAACAGGGTTCCAAGTTACACCCTGATCTCGTGTAAATTCGTAATATTTCGGTTCATTAAAATTAGTTGAATGACCGTTAATATCAGCTTTAATATAATCCCATTTAAAACCATTAGTTGGTACAGGATGAGCTGTGTTAATGATGCTTCCACCTGTTGGTGCAGCTAATTGTGGTGTTTGGGTATAAGCATCACTATTGCTTGCGGAATTGCCATTTGGCATACCATTGATTATATTTTTAACGACCCTTAGTTGAACTTCACCAACACCTTTATCTATATCGCCAATGACCACTGGTTTACCTGTAACGGGAGCCCAATTTACTCCTGAGTTAAAGGAAATCTCATAGAATGATAGTTCTTCAAAACCTGTAACGAATGTCCAGTCTAATGTATTCCCACTATCATCAGTGATTAGATTGCTTGGTGCTTCTGGTGCTGCTGGTCGAGCAGTGAAGCCGCTATCGTTAGTCATAATAGCACCGCTTGGGCGTCCATTTACAAGGTCACTTTTAACTCGAACTTGAATAGAATCTTGAGCATACACTTGGTCTGCTAGTTGATAAGGCTTTTGATTAACGGATACCCAGCCAGCACCAAGTACATTAATTTCATAATCATTAGCTAAATTAAACCCTGGTACGAGTACCCAATCTAATGTATCTAGAGCATCGTTGACAACTGGATTTGTCGGCGCACTTGGCTTACTCGGTGTTTCGGTAAATGCAGACTTAGAACACAAAGTATCACCTACTGGATGACGGTTCTGAGCATTTTCCTTCACTCGAACACACACTTTACCTATCGCATATTCTTCATCCGAAATTGAAGCTGGTTTATCTGTAACAGCATTCCACACAACACCACCGTCCAGAGAAATCTCATAATCTGCCACATCGACAAAATCGGTCAGGTTATCCCAATCAAACGTATTATTTGCGTCATCAACTTTACTATTCTTTGGTGCTACAGGCTTACCTGACACCTTGGTAAAGGCTGTCGTTACACTTACTTCTGCGCCTGCTGGTCGACCATTACTGGCGTCTGCAGCAACACGTATTTTAATACTATTTGCTGAATAATCATTATTACCCACCGACAATGGATTGGCGCTGGCAGTCTCCCATGTACCATTCAGGTAAACTTCATAATCGCTAGCCTTCGTAAATCCATCGACAAATGCCCAACCAAATACATCACTGTTATCATCGACAGAGTTAATACGAGGGGCATTAGGTGAATCAGGTGTGACCGAAAATGCTTGGGTTGAGCGTGCAACCAGACCTGCCGAAGCATTTTCGAACTCGCCTAAACGCACTTGCAGTGCACCTACAGCTAAATCAATGTCGTTAATACCTTGTGGTTTATGCTCAATGGTTTGCCAAGTAGCGCCACTATCCAGCGAGTATTCATAACGTGTTAATTCTTCAATCGTCGCAACGAAATCCCAATCAAAAGTATTATTCGCATCATCAACTGAAATACAGTTTGGTGCCGCAGGCTTCAATGTTAAAGTAAAAGCCTGAGTCGAAAGACTTGGCTTACCCGCCTTGAGTTTTTTGTTGGCATTGCCTTTGGTGCGCACTTGCACATCACCAATGGCATAAGCTTTTTTACCGACAGATAATGGTTTCTCTGTAACAGACTGCCATGTTTTACCTTGGTCTAAAGAATATTCATAATCCGTTTTATCAGTAAACAGCCCTACCCCTGCAGAAGATAACAAACAACAAGTTCAGCTTTCATTAGATGCATCAAAAGCTACTGTTATGTTATACGAGCCTGACTTTTCTGTAGAGAAAAAGGTTGTACAAGGTTCATCACTGTTAGAACTATTAGAAAATAATGGCGTGCCAATTATTGGGGCTTGTCGTGCAGGCATTTGTGGTTCTTGTAAATGTAAAGTAACCAAAGGTAAAGTTAACCCGACCAATACCGAAACACTCACAGCTGAAGAAATTGAGCAAGGGTTTGTATTAGCCTGCTCAAGTACAGTCGAGGGCGACCTCACTATGGCACTCGGCTAGTGAATAGCGATATAAAGTAGTACAAGATAAGCATCGAGATATAATTAAGCGGTAGGCTTTATCGGTATCTCGATTTAATTATCGATCTATCCCTCAATCCCAGAATTCACTAGCTCTAATCGAGTACCATCATTATCCATTGGTGGAGTTAATATCAGCTTGAGCCACTATTTGACTACAATCAAATGTCACAGGGGCCACTGTCGTTATTTGTTGTTCCATAACCGCAACATCGATAAAGTCATCGGGAATATCACCAAAATATAACCACCATCTAATTGATGTTCTCTAATCCCATTAACAGTCTAATATGAATGGTTAATAATATTACATATTGCTATTTTTGAGATTTAAATATATTAGAATATATATTTAGTATTGATGCCAAAGTTGATGCTAGGTTCAGATATAGAATCAACATTCGATATAGATGATTTAGTTAAGCCTTTAACTTTACTATAATTCAAGTATTTTTTATTGAGCAGATTAAATACACCACCTCGAATAGTTAAATTTTTAATCGGTTTAGCGTACATAGTTAGATCTAACACACCATATCCCGCCACCGAAAGATTCTTTTTATCACTCCAATCATTACCTCTTTTAGCGGCCATAGCTATAATGGTTGTCTCTAATCCGAATGAACCAGCCGCATTATCATAACCCATACCAAGTACGCCTGTTAGCGGGGCTATAGTGTCTATTGATTTTTTGGTGTTTTTATCTTCACCTTTAGACCATGCACCCGCAAAGCGTAAATAAGTCCCCATAGGTAATGGAGTGATATTGCCTATTTGCAGAGTACTTGACAACTCAGCGCCATAAATACGAACACTATCAAGATTTTCATTTTTGCTAAACATTGATCTAGTACCACGTTTAAATGTCATCCAAGTTGATGTATTTATAAAATCACTATAATCGTTATAATAACCTGATAATTCCCAATCTAATAAATGATTGCTTTGTCGAATACCTATATCAATAGAGTCACTCGTTTCAGACTTTAATTCTGGATTAGCTTGTACTATTACGTTCATGCTTGGTATTGGGTTACGCTCAAAGCTATAGTATAGTTCCTCGGGTGTTGGGGCTTTGAAGCTATGTGCATATTTAGCATATCCACTTAATGAATCAGTAAAGTGATACAACAAGCTAAATTGCCCTGTAAAGGCGTCATCCTTAAAATTGTTATATTCCCCTAAATTACCAACAATTTTACGATCATCTTTAGTGGGACTATATTGATATTGATCATAACGGATACCAGTTGTAACAATTAGTTTATCATCAAATAGATAAGCTTGGTTTTGAGCAAACAACCCCATCTTTTGTAAATGCGTTTTTGGTGGCATTTCTACTACGCCACTCGTATTTTTTCCTGAACTCTCAATATCGCTTGTTTCCATCGTAAATTTTCGGTCTACAATAGTTGAACCATAAATCAAATCATTATTAGATGAGCCTAGGGAAAACGCTTTATTAAATTGCACTTCTAACTGTAGAGAGGTATCTTTTGCGTTTCGTTGCCTTGTGCGGTCTGTATTTGTAAATGGGGGAAAAACCTTGGTTAAGGTATCGTTTGTAGTATTTATAGCTTCAGATGTTTGCCAATTAACCTGCCAATCTAAACTATCAAAAACAGTATTATTTGCCGTCCAAATATGTTTAACACCAATGCGGGCTTGTTTCTGCATATCTTCATAATGATAGTTTGAATATTTATTAAATCCTTTAGAAACGTCTTCTAATGAAAGTACTTTCCCATCGGTTTTTTTCTTAAAATATAATCCCGTAAAAGTCAGATGATTATTTTTACTTGCTTGAAGTTCCAATTTAGAAAGAATATTATCAGAAGTATAATTTAAAGGATCAGCTTCACCGCGTTTCTCTCCATTAACATCATCACCACTGTTATGAGTCTTCAGTTCGTTACCATTACGATGAGTTAGAATTACCATTGCCTTAAGATTTTTATTAATTTCCGCCGCTGCATTAATGGTTTGTTTGTAGCTTTCATCTTTAGATTGATACCCTACATCAACACTTAAGTGACCATTTTGGCCATCGAGTAGATTATCGGGTGTCTTGGTCATCATCAATACACTGCCACCTAATGCTCCACTACCATAAAGGCTTGAAGATGCGCCTTTATTAATCTCAATAGCTGTTAAGTTGTCAATTTCTACTTGTCCTTGACCTTTCCCTAATACATTTGTTTCACCACGACCACCTGAAGCATAAGTGACAGGCTGTTCCACACCATCAATGAGTACTTTGATTCTATTCCCTTCAATACCTCTGACGTTAAAATTCATAGCTCCAAAGCGTGGGTTACTATTCATTGTTACGCTTGGAATATATTTAAAGCTATCTTCAAGATTGCTAGTCATTTGTTTTTTTAGCTCATCAGCGCTAATGACCGCGACACTACCTGCAATATCTGATGGCGGTAACGCTGATCTAGATGCCACAATTACAGTTTTGCCAATTGTTTTTATTTGATTTTTATTATCGAGCTTAATATCATCAATAGTACTTATCGTTTTATTTATGTCTTGAGACATTACATTTGAACTGAATAATGCAATATAAATCGTTAAAGCTAAATATTTTTTACCCACAATAACCTCCAGTGGTTTATTACATTTTTAGCGTGATTAAATATGACCACACCATGATAGTAATGATTATCATTACCATTCGCAGTTATTGTAAAGCCTTCAGAACCCAAAAATCTACAAAGCTAAAATTTAAAATATTGATAAATGCTTGTTTTATGATATAGATAAAGTTTTTATGATATAGATAAGGTTTTTATGGTTTTGTTTGATCTAAAGTGAAATGCAGTTACCTTTAGCACCTATATTTATATAGTTGCACAAATTAGTTTATATTATAAAAACGATACACTTACACGAAAGGATAATATTCTATGGTTGTTAAGGGCGTTGTTGACTAAATTAGGGAACCTTTCGTAAATCTTGTGATCAGATCATTATCACGGATTTTAAAAGGTTCACTTGATGGGTAAATCGAAGAACAAAATCACAAATTGGCCAGAGTATAATCGTGCGTTAACTCAACGCGGCTCGATTACATTTTGGGTAGATGAATCTGCCATAGAAGCATGGACTTGCACTAAACATCATGGAAAGAGTGGTAGAGGATTCCATTTTTCTCTGATGAATGTACCACTACGTAGTCCCAACTATTCAAGTATTAGTAAACGAGCCAAAACGGTTGAAATTAAATATCGTAACCGATCGAGAGGTGCTATCCGACATATCGCTATCGATTCAACGGGCTTAAAAGTTTTTGGCGAAGGCGAATGGAAAGTGAAGAAGCACGTGCCGAACGTGGCGCAAGATCCATCTTGCGGTCGATGTTGATACTCATGAGATCACTTCTGCTGAAATAACCCTCGTTAATGTAGGTGACAGTGAAGTACTACCCACTTTGCTAAATCCTCTGATTAGCCTGCTCAAGTACCGTCGAGGGCGATCTCGCTGTCGCACTCAGCTAACAACAACCAGATGAGTGAGATGAAATAATACACCATTATTTACAGGACTAGCAGCATCGAGGTACTATCAAGTGGCAAGCTTTAGTTCTTTAATACACTACAATTTCAAACGCCATAAGATTCTAATTTCTTGCATTAATGTACTTATTACTGGCTCGTGAGATCTATTTTTAGCAATCACAAAATGTAGTGTAGCTGGAAAGTCGAGAACTGAGATTATTTGAACTTTGCTATCTCTTTCAGCCAAAAGAGCCTCTTCAATTTCTAGAAGACTTAGCCCTAGACCACTTTTCACTAGCTCTAGTCGAGTACCATCATCACTTGTTTTTAATACCGAAGGGATGTCATTTCCAAGTATCCCTTTCAAGAAATCATCAAAAGGACAGTAGTCGCCCATCATTATCCACTGGTGAATCTTAAGGTCTGCTTGAGTCACTATTTTACGACAATCAAATGTCACTGGAGCCACTGTCGTTATCTGTTGTTCCATAACCGCTACACCGATAAAGTCATCCGGAATATCACCAAAAATATAACCACCATCTAATTGATGTTCTCTAATCTCATTGATGGTTTTCCCCGTTGATTGTTGATGAATATCCAAGCTGATACCTGGACAGTTTTCTTGTAAATTTTCGACTAATTCAGGTAGTTTAATTTGTTTGGCAGTTAAGTTAATACCTAAGTGAAATGTCCCTATTATTTCATGTTGGTTATTCGCAGCCAGATTCACTAAATCCAAAGCGCTATCTAGTGTGGTTTGTGCTTTTTTTAACAGTAACTGACCTTTATCGGTTAACGACATGCCTTTACTGGAACGAATAAATAAAGACGTAGAGAGTTCTTCTTCAAGTGTTTTAATATGAGCACTTATCGCAGGAGGTGTTGTATATAAACGTTTTGCTGCTTGCGTTAAATTACCTGTTTGAGCAACAGCGACGAAAGAACGTAAGTGATAAAATTCCAATGTAAATCCCCTTAAATCAGTCCAATTTAATTCTGTGCAGCATTTTTAGTCAGTATATAGCAAATATAATACCAGCTGCTGGATTCAAGTCATTATTTCACCATTCATTTATGTTGAACACTGACTTCAGAAATTGCGAATTTCGCATTTAATCTAATCGCACTAAATTAGCACCATAGAAATCGAACGGTTTGATTCAATCATGAATAACTCATAACACAAGGAAGGTTTATGCCTAACAATACAAACACATTCTTTTACCAAGCAGCACTGGTTCAACAAGCTAACGACTTTTTTACGACTAAACTTGCTTGCGAAACTGATTGTTCAGATGTGTATGCACATATTAAAGAAAATAGTAAAACAAATAATAAAAACTACATATTATTAGATGTACGCTCTACAGAAGCCTTTGATAAAAGTCATGCGATAACCGCTGTGAGCATGCCGCACAGTGAAATCAATAGTGAGTCATTCGCAAAATACGATAAGGACACTTTGTTTGTTGTCTATTGCTGGGGACCTGGTTGTAATGGCGCGTCCAGAGCAGGCTTAAAAATATCAGCTTTAGGGTTTGCGGTAAAAGAAATGATTGGTGGTATTCATTACTGGGAAGATTTTGAACGATACCCTGTTAACCGTCGAGTGACCGAAGTTCAACAATAACGCTAAATCAGTTATAGGTGACCATGATTAATCATAGTGGTCGCTATTATCTCACCTGAAACTAAGAGGTTTAAATGGTTACTTGTTTTATTGAATATATTATTGATGCAAATAAAATTAAAGAATTTGAATATTATGCAAAACTCTGGATCCCGTTAGTCAATAAATTTGGCGGCCAACATCAAGGATACTTTTTACCGTCGGAGGGAACTAGCAATGTCGCATTGGCTTTATTCACTTTTCCAAGTTTGGCTAACTATGAAGAATACCGAAATGAGTCTCTTAAAGATTTAGAATGCGTGGCCGCTTTTAATTATGCCGCACAAACTCAATGCATCAAGAGTTACAAACGTAATTTTTTTCGCCCACTGTTTAAATAAGTATATTTGGACTTAAGATGGAATATTGTATTCGCGTTGGTGCACAGATTAATTCAAAATAGTCTTATGACGATGCTGATATGACTTAGGACTAATACCGTAAAAACGTTTGAAAATACGACTAAAATGACTGCTACTAACGAAACCTAATTCAAAACTAACCTGTGTGATCTGCATACCAATTTTAATCATTTCAGCTGCTTTCTTCAAACGTTGCTGCTGTTGAAATGCCAAGGGGGTACAGCCAAGGTGTAATTTGAATTGATTAAAAAACTTGGTCCGGCACATACACGCAATACGGCAAAGCACCTCTATATCAATGTACTCATTTAAGTGTTGATTAATAAACTCAATTGCCATCGTTAAGCCGCTATGGTCCGGCTGCTGCTGGCAAAATGACATCATAAAATCGCGACTTTGCTGGCGTAACAAACGTACTGTCAATTCAGATACCGCTAAGTTAATCATGTAACTACGATCAGGATCGTTATCGGTATACAGTTCAGTCATGCGCTGCAATAATGCTTGAGTCTGCGCATTATGATGAGTGTGTAGTAACTGCGCCTGATATTGCCAGGGACCAAACTCACTGTGTTTTTCTGCTTTGTAATTTAAGTTGTCTGCTATCTGCGTTATACGGTCCGTTGATATCTCAATCGCGAGACAACGTGTTGGTGCAGCTAAACTAGCAACAGGGAAATCGATTTCAACCGTTTGACAGGGCGCTAATACAAAGGATTCATGCGGTACAAAGTCACTATCACAACTAGCATCCAGAGTGTGCATCACTTTTTTACCACAGAGCATGGCACAAAATAAGGGCTGGTCTGACTTTAATTTCACTCGCTTCGCTTCTTGAAACGTATCATAAATACTTAACTGAGACTCAGGTCCGTCGTAGCTGATTTTGTTTTCAACCATGATTTGTGGCTGAAATTCTGGATCTTTATTAGAGTATCGATTAGATCGTATCTGCATCACACACTTCCTTGTTATGGACTGACAGTCAAATTTTGCGAATTCCCAGCGCACTTCATGACACGTTGTCATGATAACGTCACTCTCTCGCAAAAAACAATAACCAAAGGAAAGAGTTATGATCTATGCAGCACCAGGAACTCAAGATGCACTTATTAATTTTAAACCTCGTTACCAAAATTTCATTGGTGGTCAATGGGTAGAGCCACAAAACGGCTGTTACTTTGATAACATTAGTCCAGTGAATGGCGAAGTCATCTGCCAAATACCACGCTCGAATCACCTTGATATCGAACTTGCACTAGATGCCGCCCATAAAGCCAAAGATGCTTGGGGAACTACATCTGTTACTGCCCGCTCTAATATTCTGCTAAAAATAGCCGACCGCTTAGAAGAAAGCATGACTCAACTGGCAATAGCAGAAACCTGGGATAACGGTAAAGCAATTCGAGAAACTCTCACTGCTGACATTCCTTTAGCGGTTGATCACTTCCGTTATTTTGCTGGTTGCTTACGCGCTCAAGAAGGCACTATCGGGGACATTGACGAAAACACAGTGTCTTATCACTTCCATGAACCATTAGGAGTTGTCGGTCAGATCATTCCTTGGAACTTCCCCATTCTCATGGCAGCATGGAAACTGGCACCAGCACTGGCTGCTGGTAACTGTGTGATCCTTAAGCCTGCTGAGCAAACACCGGTCTCTATTTTAGTACTAATGGAATTGATAGAAGACTTGCTACCATCCGGTGTACTTAATATCGTCAACGGTTACGGCGCTGAAGCAGGTCAAGCCCTTGCCAGCAGCACCCGTATCGCTAAGATTGCCTTTACTGGTTCTACACCCGTTGGCTCACATATTTTAAAATGTGCTGCCGAAAATATTATTCCTTCGACAGTCGAACTTGGCGGTAAATCACCGAACATCTTCTTCGCCGATATTATGGACCATGAAGATGCGTACCTGAGTAAATGTATCGAAGGTGTGGTATTAGCGTATTTCAATCAAGGTGAAGTTTGTACCTGCCCATCACGCTTATTAGTGCATGAAGATATCTATGAGCAATTCATGACTAAGATCATCGAACGAACCAAGTTAATTAAACGCGGAAATCCATTAGATACGGAAACAATGGTTGGTGCGCAGGCGTCGAAAGAACAATTTGAGAAGATCTTAAAATACATTGAAATAGGTAAATCTGAAGGTGCAGAGCTACTTATTGGTGGCGATATTGAAGAAGTACATACCGATTATGAAGACGGATTTTATATCCAACCAACACTGCTTAAAGGCACTAATGATATGCGTATCTTCCAAGAAGAGATCTTTGGTCCGGTGATTGCAGTCACCACCTTTAAAACCGAAGAAGAAGCGCTTGAATTAGCCAATGATTCTGAATTTGGCTTAGGTGCGGGAGTTTGGAGTCGCGACATGAATGTAGCTTACCGTATGGGTCGTAAGATCCAAGCAGGCCGCGTATGGACGAACTGTTACCACATGTACCCTGCCCACGCAGCGTTTGGTGGATATAAAAAATCAGGTGTCGGTCGCGAAACCCATAAGGTTGCTTTAGAGCATTACCAACAGACTAAAAACTTACTTGTTAGCTATGACGTTAACCCGCTTGGTTTCTTTTAATTAACCTTCAATTCTGGTTATTCAATTAGCAGCTTAACGGTTATCTTATTATTGTTAAGTTGCTAAATTAGACCTCCGACTCTGTCGTATTAGTGCTTTTAGTCATGCATGTTTTCATTCATGACAGTTAGTCCATTTTCTTGTAAAGTATTTGTAATATAACAACAACAACTGGCCACATACGACATTAGGGTATTTATTACCGATAGAATTTGAGCAACAGATATTAAGAAAAGTGGCTTAAGTGTGTTTTACTACATCGGATGCTTATTCCATGTGCTAGCATAAAAAATTTGCAATTCCCCTTCTATGTAAGAAGTGAGTTTGTGAATAAAAAATCATTATATCTATGTGAGTTATTAATCTATGTATATCGGTGAAGCATCAAAAAAAACAGGCTTATCTATCAAGGCTATTCGATTTTATGAGAAAATAGGATTGATCAGCCCGCCAGAAAGAATAGGTCGATATAGAATATATAAAGACACAGAAATAGAACTTCTTCTACTAATTAAAGAGGCAAAAGAGTTAGGTGTAACCCTGTCTCAACTTAAGGGCGTTATTGTTTACAATAATGGTAAAGTTGATTGGGCTAAGATAAAATTATTTTTGGCCGAATTAAGAAAACAGTTAATTCATAAAATCGATGATATAAAGGAAAAAATAGCCAACCTTGACGCGTGTTATGACCAAATAAATCCTTAGCCAAGTGTTGACTCTACCCTAATGGGGAGACTGTAGAATGTATCTCAAATAACCCATGTTGGAGAATGAGATGAAAGGTTTAGTCGTTAATAATGAAAATAATATCGAGTTAAGAAACAGCTTGTTAGAGCCTATAGCAGAGCAAGGCGAAATACTAATTCAAATAAAAAGTGCGTCAGTTAATCCGTTTGACCTGGAGAGTGCAAAGGGAACTTATGACGGTTACTTTGCTGAGTATGGTTTTGATAAAGAAGTAAAGACGGGATTGGAATTTTCAGGTGTTGTGATAAGTGATGGCAAGAAGTTTAGTCACGGTGATAATGTATTTGGCTATGTCCATATGCTGACGGGGTGGAAAACCCATGCTGAATATATAGCCATTGATGAAAACTATGTTGCTTTAATGCCTGGTGAATTGAGCTACTCTCAAGCCGCAGCAATTCCGCTTGGGGCATTGACAACCTTAGTTGCTTTACAAGATTTAGGGCATCTAAAAGCGGGTATGAAATTATTGATTAATGGAGCGTCAGGTGGTCTTGGCATTCAGGCTATCCAAATCGGTAAAATTTTAGGTGCACATGTATCAGCGATTGCCGGAAGCAAGCAAGAGGCGTTCTTACTCTCTTATGGTGCGGATCAAGTCTATGATTACAATCAAACCAAAATTGGCGACATTGCCGATGCCTTCGACGTTATCCTTGATTTAACCAATGTGCAAAAACTAGAACACATGAAACCGCTGTTAACACCAACTGGTATTTTTATTCCTGGTGAACCAGATGATGAAAATGGTGGCCTGCTAGAGGATCCGCAAGTGGCTTATTTGATGGTTGCACATGGTGATGTTACCAAACTAACGCGCATTGCAAACTGGGTGTCCGAAAGAAAACTAAAAGCAGTCATAGATAGCGAGTTTAGCTTTGCTGATTATCAACAGGCCATTGCACGTGCACAAGTAAAAGGCAGAAGAGGACGGATAATCATGAGCTGGTAACTATTTCGATATACTAAAGACCATGCATTATTCCTAATCATTATTTACCTTGTTGGAGTCATAAATCTAACAAGGCTTTGTTCACACATAATAACTTGCATTTCATTGCTAACTAATAGATCATTTGTATAGTCAATTAAGTTTAATTGATTACGCCATTATACAGCATTAAAGTTAGACGTTATTAAGGTTAGACGCTATGAACAGTTCGCCGCGCTATATTCAAATCCAAGACTTCATTCTTGAAAAAATCAATTCTCACGTTTGGATGCCAGGAAGCAAGATCCCGACAGAACTCGAATTAACCAAACAATTTAGTGTCAGTCGCATGACGGTAAATAAAGCGATCCGCGATTTGGTCAACAAAGGTCTACTGGAAAGAACGCCACGATTAGGTACGTTTGTCTGCCAGAAAAAAATAGAGTCATCACTGAGTGATATTCGTAATATTGCTGATGAGATCCGTCAACGTGGTAAAAACTACAGCAATAAAGTGTTAACTAAAGTGGCTATACAAGCGGATGATGAGATTGCCATGAGACTAGGTGTTAAGCTTGAAACCCCTATATTCTTCAGTGAAATCATTCACTTTGAAGATGATATTGCACTGCAACTTGAGTTACGCTGGGTTAATCCAGAATTTGCACCAAACTATCTCGAACAAGATTTCAATCTGGCGACACCCAATGAATACCTCACCAAAAACTGCCCATTAAGCTCGATTGAACATACTGTTGAAGCAATAATGCCAAGTGCCTCTATTCAGCAGCACTTGAATTTAACAGCGCAACAACCTTGTTTATTACTCAATCGTCGCACGTGGAGCAAGCAAGATTTAATCAGTGTTGCGCTACTGTATCATCCAGCAGATAAATACAAACTCAGCCTAAAAGCCGAAATATAGCACCCGCATTAAAATCATTATGCCAAACAATGTGTCGGTTTTTTTAAATCGACCACGATCATAAAATCAACTCATTTCATTAACAAAACCAGTACTTAGTCACAACAAGTTAATTTAAAACTTGCCATTTGTATCTAAATTGTCTATTTATTTGTATATACATTTAAATGACGTGAGATTCTGATGAGTTTACTGCTAACGAATACAACAATTGTATCCATGAATCAAAGTGATTCAGATTACCAAACACAGCCTCACTGTTTCATTGCAATTGCGCACGGTAAAATAGTCGAAATAGGTCCGATGCAGCAGTGCCCGACAGCAGACTACACACAAATTATCGATTATCAAAACCGCCTTATTACTCCGGGTCTTATCGATAGCCATACTCATCTGGTTTTTGCTGGTAATCGAGCCAAAGAGTTTGAACAACGCTTAACAGGCGTACCGTATGAAACAATAGCCAAACAAGGTGGCGGTATCCTGTCGACTGTAAATGCGACTCGCGCAGCAAGCGAAAGACAACTTGTTGAACTCGCCCTACAACGTCTATCAGCACTAACCGCAGATGGCGTTACCACGATTGAAATCAAATCTGGTTACGGCTTAACGCTGGAAGACGAATTAAAAATGCTACGCGTAGCTAAACAATTAGAGCTGCATGCCAGTATTAAAGTATCAACAACACTACTGGCCGCACACGCCGTACCACCTGAATATAAAGACAATGCCGATAGCTATATTCGCTATGTTTGTGACGAAATAATACCAGCTGCGGTTGCAGCTAAACTAGTGGACTCTGTGGATGTATTCTGCGAAGGCATTGGTTTTAACTTGGCACAAACGAAAACCGTTTTCGAGGCAGCTTTATCTTATGGATTGGGCATCAAAGGCCACACCGAACAATTAAGTAACCTTGGCGGTAGTAAACTTGCCGCTACAATGGGCGCGACCTCGGTTGACCATATCGAATTCCTTGACGAGCCAGGCGTGAAAGCACTCGCTGAACATGGCACTGTCGCTACCTTGCTTCCCGGCGCATTCTACTTTTTAAGAGAAACAAAATTACCGCCCATTGAACTTCTACGTCAACATAACGTGCCAATGGCATTAGCAACCGATTTTAACCCAGGTACCTCACCTATCGCATCGTTAACTATGATGATGAATATGGGCTGTACTTTATTTAGATTAACGCCTGAAGAAGCATTACGAGGCGTAACCTGCCATGCAGCACGCGCATTAGGGTTACAAGATTCACGCGGTCAAATTCAAGTTGGCTATGATGCTGATTTAGCAATCTGGAATATCGAACACCCAGCACAGTTGGCTTATGAAGTAGCCACACCAAGATTACACTCTCGCATCGTTAACGGAGAGATTTGTGATGACTAAAACAACTGTTCCCGCAGGATCCCTACATAAAATAATGAATCATGCCGCGACTAATGCTGATATTTGGCAGGGTCGAGTTGACGCCGAAGACGGTGACGCAGGCATGCGTTTTCATCAAAAAGTCACTTTAATCGGAGAAAACGATCAGTTAACAAACCAAGCTGGTGTTGTCCTACTCGGTTTCGCTTGCGATGAAGGCGTAAAACGTAACAAAGGCCGTGTTGGTGCAGTACAAGCCCCCGATCTTATTCGTAAAGCACTGGCTAATATGGCATGGCATCATGACAATGCTGCTTTTACAGATAGAGATAGAGATAGAGATAGAGATAGAGATAGAGATAGAGATAGAGATAGAGATACAGGTACTAGCACGTCAACCCTTGTTGATGCAGGTAATATCTATTGCAATGATACTGATTTAGTCGCCAGCCAAAAAGAACTGGCTAATCATGTCGAAACAGCCCTCAACCAACAAAACAAAGTGATGGTATTAGGCGGTGGACACGAAATCGCTTGGGGGACATTCCAAGGATTAGCGCAGCATTTCCAAACAGCAAAAGTAAACAAACCGAAAATTGGCATTATCAACTTTGATGCCCATTTTGATTTACGCACCTATTCGACAGATGATCACGCATTCCCGACTAGCTCAGGCACGCCATTTAATCAGATAGCAAAACACTGTCAGCAACTAGGCTGGGCGTTCAATTATGCGTGCCTTGGTGTCAGTCGCGCCAGTAATACCCAAGCGTTATTCACCCTCGCAGATCAACTTGGAGTGCATTATCGCGAAGACCACCAGCTGGCTTCTTATCACCTTGCCGAGCGTATCGAAGAGTTAATCGCATTTATTGATAACGTGGATTACCTCTACCTGACCATAGATATCGATGTGTTCTCTGCGAGCACTGCACCCGGTGTTAGCGCACCAGCTGCACGAGGGGTGAATTATGAAAGTGTTGAAGCCTTACTACAACCCATATTTAACGCTAGAAATACAGCAGACCAAGCAAAATTGCGAGTAGCTGATTTAGCTGAATACAATCCAAATTTTGATATAGACAATCAAACTGCGCGACTCGCAGCCCGATTAACGTGGGAAATAACCCGCGCTATGTTCAAGCCGACTTAAAATAAAAAGTTAAAGAATAAATAAACTCTTTAAAAAATAAAACGAAAAGTGAAAAGGAAATCAACATGACTGATAAACGTTTAGATACGTCTCGTACTATCATTGCCCCTCACGGCACACAGCTCAACGCTAAATCATGGCAAACCGAAGCGCCATTAAGAATGTTGATGAACAACCTGCACCCAGATGTTGCCGAGCACCCTCATGCATTGGTTGTTTATGGCGGCATTGGTCGAGCGGCGCGTGATTGGGAATGTTACGACAAAATAGTCGAAGTACTAAAGCGCTTAGAGGATGACGAAACACTCCTTGTACAATCAGGTAAACCAGTTGGCGTATTCAAAACCCACAGTAATGCCCCGCGTGTACTGATTGCCAACTCAAACCTAGTCCCGCATTGGGCAAACTGGGAACACTTCAACAAGCTCGATAAAGCAGGCTTGATGATGTACGGGCAAATGACCGCAGGTTCTTGGATTTATATTGGTTCACAAGGTATTGTGCAAGGTACGTACGAAACATTTGTAGCCATGGCTAAACAAAATTTTAACGGCCAAGCACAAGGTCGCTGGGTATTAACAGGTGGTTTAGGTGGCATGGGTGGCGCACAACCGCTTGCAGCTACGATGGCTGGTTTCTCCATGATTGCCGTTGAATGTGATGAATCACGTATTGATTACCGCTTGCGTACAGGTTATGTCGATAAAAAAGCAACAAGTCTTGATGAAGCATTAGCGCTACTTGATGAAGCAATCAAAAACAAGCAACCAACTTCGATTGGCCTACTTGGTAATGCCGCCGATATTTTCCCTGAATTAGTGAAACGTGGTGTCATTCCAGATTGTACTACCGACCAAACATCAGCCCATGATCCACTTAATGGCTATTTACCTCAAGGTTGGACGATGGCACATGCCGCGTCAATGCGTAAAGAAGATGAAGCGGTTGTCGTTAAAGCCGCGAAACAATCGATGGCCGTACAAGTACAAGCCATGTTAGATCTGCAAAAAGCAGGTTCAGCAACCGTAGATTATGGTAATAACATTCGTCAAATGGCATTGGAAGAAGGCGTTGAGAATGCGTTTGATTTCCCCGGTTTTGTTCCAGCCTATATTCGACCACTGTTCTGTGAAGGCATAGGTCCTTTCCGTTGGGTTGCATTGTCTGGTGATCCAGAAGATATTTACAAAACAGATCAAAAAGTAAAAGAGCTGATCCCAGATAATCCACAGCTACACAACTGGTTAGACATGGCCCGCGAACGTATTCAATTCCAAGGCCTACCAGCACGTATTTGCTGGGTTGGCTTAAAAGACCGTCAGCGCCTTGGTTTGGCCTTTAACGAAATGGTTAAAAATGGCGAACTTAAAGCACCGATTGTGATTGGCCGAGACCACCTTGATTCCGGTTCAGTTGCGAGTCCTAATCGCGAAACCGAAGGCATGATAGATGGTTCTGATGCCGTATCGGATTGGCCATTATTAAATGCTCTGCTCAATACAGCAAGTGGTGCTACTTGGGTATCACTACATCATGGCGGCGGCGTTGGCATGGGCTTCTCTCAACATTCAGGCATGGTGATACTTTGTGACGGCACCGATGATGCCCATGAACGTATTAGTCGTGTATTACATAACGATCCAGCCACTGGTGTCATGCGTCATGCAGATGCGGGTTATGATATTGCCAAAACCTGCGCGAAAGAACAAAACTTAGACCTACCGATGCTTAAATAATCTTGGAGGAAAACATGTACCAACTAACAATTAAGCCTGGACAACTTACCCTAGCACAGCTTCGTCAAATCAGTCGTGCCCCTGTGCAGGTGTCGCTCGACCCTCGCTGTTACGATGATATCCATGCCAGCACAGAAATTGTAAATAACGTCATTGCCGAAAACCGGGTTGCTTACGGTATTAATACCGGATTTGGCCTGCTTGCTAACACCCGTATCGCGCCAGAAGATCTCGAAACATTACAGCGTAGTATCGTGCTATCTCATGCAGCAGGTATCGGAGAGTTCATGAATGATGAAACCGTACGGTTGATGATGGTACTTAAAATTAACAGTCTCGCGCGTGGTTTTTCTGGCATTCGTTTATCGGTTATTGAAGCGTTAATACAACTAGTTAATGCCGAAGTTTACCCGTGCGTACCGAAAAAAGGCTCGGTGGGTGCATCTGGCGATCTCGCCCCACTTGCCCACATGAGCACGGTTTTACTGGGTGAAGGTGAAGCTCGCCATCAAGGTAACGTCATTTCGGGTGAAGAAGCATTAACGATTGCAGGCATGCAGAAGATTACGTTAGCGCCGAAAGAAGGGTTAGCCTTGTTAAACGGCACACAAGCATCTACTGCGTTTGGCCTTGAAGGATTATTTGCTGCCGAAGATCTGTTTGCTTCAGCAACCTTATGTGGCGCAATGACAGTGGAAGCCGCGTTAGGCAGTCGCCGTCCGTTTGATCCACGCGTTCATCGTGTACGTGGCCACCGTACACAAATGGACTCGGCGGCTATGTATCGTCACATACTTGAATTTAGCAGTGAAATTGGAAATTCTCATACGGCATGTGAAAAAGTCCAAGACCCTTACTCACTACGTTGCCAGCCGCAAGTGATGGGCGCATGTTTACAACAAATCCGTAATTCAGCTGAAATATTCGAAGTCGAAGCGAATTCAGTATCAGATAACCCGTTAGTGTTTGCCGATGATGGCGATATTATCTCGGCGGGTAACTTCCACGCAGAACCCATTGCGATGGCCAGTGATAACCTTGCGCTGGCGATTGCAGAGATTGGCAGTTTATCAGAACGTCGTATGGCGCTATTGATTGACAGTAGCTTAAGTAAATTACCGCCATTCCTTGTTGATAATGGCGGCGTTAACTCTGGTTTTATGATTGCGCAGGTAACTGCAGCGGCGTTAGCCAGTGAGAACAAGTCTTTAGCCCATCCAGCATCGGTCGATAGTTTACCGACCTCAGCCAATCAAGAAGATCATGTATCTATGGCGACCTTTGCTGGGCGTCGTTTAAAAGACATGGCTGAAAATACCCGTGGTATCTTAGCGGTTGAGCTGCTGTCTGCGGCACAAGGACTTGATTTCAGAGCGCCGCTAAAATCGTCCCTGTTAATTGAACAGGCTAAAGCAGAGCTACGTGAACGTGTCGATTTCTACGACAAAGACCGTTACTTTGCGCCTGATATTGCCAAAGCTAATCAACTGCTCCTAGAAGCGGCCCACAATAAGCTTCTTGCAAGAGACATGCTACCGAGTTTCTAACAACTCAAATTGAATAAAAGCCTTAAATCCATGATTTTATGTACACCTAATCAAATTTAGGGCTTTGCTATGTCATTGAGCTGTCGATCGTGGAACTTAGAGAGTAATAATACTGAGACTATCGCCCCTAATAGTGCAAGCCCCATATCTGATTGGGTATCCCATATATAACCTTGAGTACCTAAAAATGCTTCAGCATTCTCTCCCGTAGTTAACGCTACCCACCATTCGATAAGTTCATAAAACGCACTAAACGCGAGACTCACCGAGATAATAAACAGTACCCGCCAACGATCACCATTGACAACCTTCTTTCGTATCAATAATTCTCTGGCAATTAATGCAGGTACAAAACCTTGGAAGAAATGCCCAACTTTATCGTAGTTATTCCTTTCAGCACCAAATAAACCATCAAAAAAAGGGACTTCGGCATACGTATAATGACCACCTATCATCAAGACAATACAATGTGCCAAAATGAAGCAATACAGCAGTGACGTCAGTCTAAAACTATTATAAGTTGACGCTAGAATAACAGCGCCGATGATTGCAGGTACGACTTCAAGGAACCAAGTAAACTGATCTTTTGGATCAATACCAGACCAAATCAGTACAACTGCGAAAGTTATAATCCAGAGGTATTTAATAATGCGGTACTCCATAAAATAGTATGTATGTCACTGAGTATATTAATGTTAATTCCATGTTACAAAAAGGGCAAGATCAAAAAACAACCACACTCTAAACTACAACCAACATAAAAACATTACCAAAGAGGTAGTGCAAGCCCTAAGTCACTGACAAAAATGATTTTAAAATATCGAAAAAACAAACGTATTGGTTAAATATATCGCAAAACATAATCGATAGGAATGTTGAACTGGAATATTAATAAAATACTGGTAATATACCGCCCCTCACACCCTAAGTGAGAATTTTATGCAACTAAATGCATGCCAGATTGGCGAAGAAGTACCCGTAATACCGAATACCTCAACGCGTCGCAAAAGCGACAAATTGGTTCCAGCATTAACAATTGGCTTCATTAGCTTATTTTTATTGTCTGCGATCATTGACCTCCCTCGTTTCACAACCTTAATTCAAGACTTATTTTCAGCAGCCGCTGGACAATTTGGTTACTTTTGGCAATGGCTAATGGTAGCGAACTTTGCTGTTGCGTTATGCATTGCGGCAACCCGTTACGGTAAAACCCGTATGGGCCTCAAAACCAAACCTGAAATAGGTACGTTCCGCTGGTTAGCAATGATCATGTGTACCCTATTAGCAGGTGGTGGCGTTTTCTGGTCTGCTGCAGAGCCTATTTATCATTTCATTACGCCATCAGCAAGCTATCCTGACATTGTAGGATCAACTGTTGATGCAGTTGTCCCAGCACTAAGTCAAAGCTTTTTGCATTGGGGGTTCCTTGCGTGGTCAGTGCTTGGCACACTCGCAACGATTGTATTGATGTATGCACATCACCATCATGGTATTAAGTTGCGCCCACGTGCGTTACTTTTCCCTATCGTTGGTAATCGTCTAGAAAACCATTGGTTTGGCGCAGTCATTGACGCATGTTCAATTATTGCCGTCGCAGCTGGTACAATTGGTCCTATTGGTTTCTTAGCATCGCAAATGGGCTATAGCCTAGAAGTCCTAATCGGACTTAAAAATGACATGAACTCTCAGCTGATGATATTAGCCGTGGTAGTGTTAATTTGTGCGCTATCGGCCGCATCAGGCATGGACAAAGGTTTACAGTGGCTTAGCCGCTTAAATGTCATTGGCGCGTTCGCATTACTATTAGCGATCCTGATCTTAGGTCCCACACAATTCATTTTTGAAGAGTTTGGTCGTGCATTTGCAACTTATTTGCAAGATATACCAGCGATGAGTTTAACTAGCGATAATCCAGGTTGGAATGTTTGGTGGACTTGGTTCTTCTGGGGCTGGTTCATTGGTTTTGCACCTATGATGGCGATTTTTATTGCGCGTATTTCAGAAGGTCGTAGTATCCGTGAGTTAGTATTGGCTGTTGCCATTGGAGCACCGATTGCTACAAACTTCTGGTTCTCGGTATTAGGCGGTACAGGCATTTTCCTCGAGCTACAAACACCGGGTATCATTTCAGCCCCATTAAATGAAGCTGGCTTACCTGCGGTATTATTAGCAATATTACAGCAATTACCATTAAGCGAAATCTTGCTACCTGCATTCTTAATACTCACGACAACGTTTGTTGTAACCACAGGTGACTCGATGGCTTATTCGATAGCGATGGTTGTATCTGGCGATAATGAACCCGACCGTAAGCAGCGCATATTCTGGGCTGTTATCATGGGTTGTGTTGCTGCAGTATTATTACTCGCGGGTGACGGTGGTTTAAATGCACTGCAATCATTCATTGTGATTACTGCTGTACCAGTATCATTACTTATTGCCGCAACCTTGTTAACAGGGCCAATGGCTGCAATTAAGATGACTAAAGCACAAGATGCGTTACTTGCAGAAAAAGCACTAGCAAAAGCATAACAAACAAAACAGCCTGACATTAATAAGCAATGTGAGCTTAATATTATCAGGCTGTTTTATTCCTCATCTCGAATAACATTTCTTATCAATTCTACCGTCAGTCCTATAGAACGAGCAAAGGCAATTTCAAATTTACCCGACTCTAAACCAAACTGCTTCGCTAACTAAACCAAAGCACATAGGATCATAAACGTAATAAAGTGTTGGTTTTACTGATAGCATTTGAAAGTGCCCTTAATCATTACGCTCAGAACGGTTTTCAGCAACAATATCAGAGTCTTTCTGCGCGTAAAAATCAACTCTAAACTCAGTATCATCCGTCATAAACTCGACCTTATGCCAATACTCCGGCGGTGAAATGGCCGACTCGCCTTTTTCAATCACAACTTCTTGCTCTATCGCACCTCGTCTTTCAGTAAAACCATAAAATTTCAACGAGCCACTAGTAACCTTAATTTTTCCGTAAACACCTGCGCGGGTATTATGTAAGTGTAGAAACATTTTAGGGATATTATTCGGCGTAAAGACGGGCGTTGATTTGTAGTTAACAAAATCAGTTGGGATTGTCGGCATAAGCACACTCACTTGTAGTAAAGATAATGATTAATAGGTATAAAATATACGCCCATTATCCATTAGCGCAAGTAAGATATCCCAACGGTTAAATCTTAAATGTTAAGTGAGGCTCCGCGCGTTTGGATCACATCCCGATACCAGAAGAAACTTTCTTTACGGGTACGTTCTAAAGTACCACTGCCATCATCACGACGGTCAACATAAATAAAGCCATAGCGTTTATCCATTTCAGCGGTTGAGTTAGCCACTAAATCAATCGGCCCCCAACTAGTGAACCCCATCAGTTCAACACCATCTAAGATCGCCTCCCTTGCCTGTACTAAGTGATCGTTCAAATATTGAATACGATAATCATCAATAATTTCGCCATCCGCAGTAACTTCATCACGGGCCCCTAGACCATTTTCAACAATAAACAAAGGCTTTTGGTATCTGTCATACAAGAAATTCAATAATACCCGTAAACCTTTCGGATCGATTAACCATCCCCACTGACTTTTCTCTAAATAAGGGTTTGGTACACTATCAATAATGTTACCAACTTCTTTTTGCTTCGGGTCAGCACTGGCACAGCCGCTGGCATAATAACTAAACGAGATAAAATCGACACACGCTTCAGATAGCGTCTCCAAATCCCCTTCTTCCATTCTTACTTCGATATTATTGTCTCTGAAATAACGCAATATATAACCAGGATATCTACCACGGGTCTGCACATCACCAAAGAATAACCATTTGTTATTCTCGTGTACCGCCGCCATTACATCATCGGGATTACAGGTATAAGGGTAATTCAGCGCACCCAACAACATATTACCAATTTGAGCATCGGGGATGATTTGTTTACACAAGGTCACCGCTTTGGCACTGGCAAGGAGTTGATGATGAATTGCTTGATAAATGGCTTGTTCACCAGTGGTTTCAGGTAAACCTACACCGGTATACGGTGCATGTAACGACATATTAATTTCATTAAAAGTCAGCCACAATTTCACTTTATTTTGGTAACGCTCAAACACGGTTATTGCATAGCGTTCAAAAAATCCAATCAATTTTCGGTCAGTCCAACCACCATAATTATCAACTAAACCCACAGGCATTTCGTAATGAGATAAAGTAACAAATGGTTTTATATCATGTTTAGCTAGCTCATCAAAAATACGGTCATAGTAAGCAAGACCCGCTTCATTAGGCTGACTTTCATCACCATTAGGAAATATACGCGTCCATGCAATAGACAATCTTAAACAAGTAAAGCCCATCTCTTTAAATAATTGGATATCTTCCGGGTAGCGGTTATAAAAGTCGATAGCGAGATCTTTAATTCCCGCGGTTTTATCTGCACGTTCTTGATGATCACTTAAAATCCCTTTAGGTAATAAGTCTGCTGTCGATAAACCTTTACCATCTTGCTGGAATGCACCTTCGATCTGGTTAGCAGCAATTGCTCCACCCCATAAGAAGTCCTGTGGAAATAAATTCATTTGTCCCTCAACTCATAAAACGATCCATGTTGAATGCGATGATAAACTATAATAAATAATGACTAGTTGAACACGTTCACACTTTTAAAATTGAATTTAGCTCAATAATCGATACTTTAAATACCGTAATAGCATTCAGCATATGTGATACGGCGGTTCTGGGCACTTTATCCATAGTCCAAGGTGTCATTTGATTTTGTTCAAAATAAGCACTTGTTAATACCATTTGCTGGTACTTATCTTTTATATCTACTATTTCAACTGCCACACCTACTACATGAGTATTAGAGTATTTCCATGTGGGAACAGTTTGAGGTTTTCGCTCACATGGCGCCACATCATTCGGAGACATGTAACGACTCTCACCATGGAAAACTAAATTAAGATCGACTCCTTCCCTGTCACACGCTTGTCCTTTCAACTTTTTGGCTAATGCGTGTCGATTGCTAACATGACCAATTAAATAACGCGCATCAGCACTTAAATGAAAAGGGATATGGCTAATATTCAGTATATTTTTAGCGTCGATAAATACCAGTGTCGCTAGTGGGTGTTCCTTAATTTCATACATAAGAAAACACCTCTTTAGACTGGCCTGTTTTTAATAAGTTAGCTTTTACTTGCGACCACTCGTCGTTAATAATGCTAAATAAGGCAGTATTTCTGTAACGACCATCTTTTGCACGACGATTCTTTCTTAAAATACCTTCAAACTGACCACCAATACGCGCAATCGCATGACGTGATTGTAGATTGTCTTCATGTGTACAAATTTCAACACGAGTGAACGCTAATGTTTCAAAAACATATTCAAGCAACAGATATTTAGCATGGGAGTTAACATGGCTGCGTTGAAACTCAGGAGAGATAAAGGTATGTCCGATTTCCAAAGCGCGATCGACTTCATTTACGCGAAACAAACGCGTTGAACCCACTATTTTATTGCTCTGCTTGTTAATGATGACAAACGCAATTTGTGACCCGGTGTCCATTTCGTCAATCATGCCACTAATCCAAGTTCGTGTAATTTCGATATTTTCACAAGGGTTTGACTGCATATACCGCCAAACTTCAGCAAAGTTCCCCGCATTATAAAAATCAGATAAATGAGCCATTGTTATCGGCTCCAATTTAATCAATTCACTTTCAAGACTAATTGGTTTTAGCATAAGGTTAGATTTCCTATTCTTATTTTGAATATTGAGTACTGAATACACTATGTTGAATCTTTTCCAATTATGCGTTTATTTGGTATAAGTACTACAACCAGAATTTATAAAAATGGTAGACCAGTTTGAAATTACTTAGCCTAGCACTTGCCATCAATGCGCACATAACGGCACAAACCAGTGCCGAGACTGAACAAAAGATGACAGAACAGAAAAGAAAACGCCGAGCAAAATACTTACTTATCGCCGATGCATTAAAACAAGCAATTAAACAAGGACAGGTAGTTCCAAGTGAGGCACTTCCCTCTGCCCGCACATTAGCCGCACAGTTAAATGTTAACCGCCATACCATTATGGCTGCAGTCGCAGAGTTGGTTGCCCAAGGTTGGATTGAAGCCAAAGAGCGTTCGGGATATCGGGTCGTTAATAAGTTACCCATTCAAACAAGTAAGACGATAAGCAACCTCATTGTTGAGCATCAAACTTTTGATTGGCAGTTTCGACATAAAAAAACCACTGCCACTACAACTGTTAAGGGGGCCACTGCATATAAATACAATTTTTCAGGGGGCCAGCCTGACAACCGCTTATTCCCATTTAATGAATTCAAACACTATTTTTCGCAACTTTTACAACATCCGAAATTTACCAATTTAGGCTATGATAATAATATCGGAGAAACGGATTTAATCACCCAAGTTTCAACATATTTACGTCGCGTCAGATCCATAACAGATAAAGAAATCATGATTTGTAATGGTTCTCAAGAAGGCCTGTACATGGTATCTAAACTACTATTACAAGCAGGTGATAAAGTGGCCGTTGAACAGTTCGGCTATCCACCAGCATGGGCAGCCTTTAAAAGTTCAGGCGCTGAGCTGGCTGTTATAGAACAAGACCATAAAGGCATTATCCCTGAGTATCTAGCTACACAACTTGGAAAGGGAGATATTAAACTCATTTATTTGACGCCATTACATCAATACCCGACAACAGTGACATTAGATGTCAGTAGAAGAATGCAGATATATCAGCTAGCTGCACAATTCGGCGTTGCGATTATAGAAGATGATTACGACCATGAGTTTCATTACGACTCTCAACCAATTGCCCCGATGGCGGCAAATGATCCGCTCGGTTTAGTTATCTATATTTCAACCTTCTCAAAATTAATGTTCGCTGGTGCACGCATTGGGTACGTGGTAGCAAATAATGCATTAATCACGGAGTTAACCGCATACAAAACGTTAATGAACCATAAAAATAATGTGTTAATGCAACAGGCGGTCGCTAAGTGGATGCAACAAGGTGGCTTTGAAAATCATTTAAGACGTATGACCCGCTGCTACCATAAACGCCGTGACTTTTTAGTTAACATATTACGGGGCTATCAACAACAAGGTTTGCCAATCACTTTTGATTGCCCCCCTGGCGGCATGGCACTGTGGGTGGATATGGGCGTATCGATTGTTGGTCTAAAGCAAACGTTACTGACCAAGGATGTGTATTTACAGACCGAGGTTGACTTTAATTTGGTAACAGAGCATTTGATAACCGAACAAAAAAAATCGCAATATCGGTTTATTCGGGTGGGGTTTGCTTCCATGAATGAAGTCGAAATAACGCAGGGAATGAAAATAATAGTGCAGGAATTGTATGGTTAATTTACTCAATAGTAGATCGAGCTAATCGATATATACCTAATTCCTTTCGGTTTGCTCTATCGGAGGCTAGCTGTACTCACTTTAAAAGAACAACCAGTAGCCGACAATGATGATCTAGATCAATTATTTATGATAAAAAAACTAAAACATACACCTTCAGTTTTATGATGTTTCGTTGACAAAAAGAATTATTCACTGCGTCACTAAGATAGCAGGCGTATAATACCAATTTCAAATACCTTTTCAGCCTAATATAATAATAACACTAGTTAAAAAATCCAATTTATGTAACTAAACTGCGCAGTTACACTTTTGTTCAATAAATGACCATTAAAATAAAAACACCTAATTAGGTGTACAACAATATAGGTATACTAATTCCATGACAATAAGTTACAAAACACCGCTCGGGAATGATTAAGGAATAACATGTTTAAAAGTATACGGACGCGTATTGCCATTTGCGCAGGGTTAACAATGGTCTTTACCTTATTAATAGCGATGGGGATGACAACCAGTGCCTTTACTAAAGTAAGCCAAGAAATAACAGAAAAAGTTAAAATACAATTAACGAATGCGACCACTTTGAATTTGCGTTCGACCGCAGCTAATCAAGCTAAAACGATCGAGAATCAACTATTCCCAGTTTTAGCAAACCTTATTCAAATACGTTCCATCATTGAACTAAGCGCACATAGCCGAGCAGATGCTGAAACAATTGTTAAGCAGTTCATTGCCTCACTTAAAGCACAAGACAAAGCTGTTTTTGCTGGATATATGGTATGGGAAGAAAAAACGTGGCCACAAGAGTCAGAATCTAACGTGGCAAAAGCATTCAATACTGAAGGCTATTTAGCGCCATTTTTTTCACCAAACTCACATAGCGGCTTTGATATTGTCGCAATGGATAGTTTTAACAACACAGCTCTGAACGCAAATGGCGAACGAACCGATGATTGGCACTTAATCCCTTATGAAACGGGGAAAAATTTCGTAATGGAACCCTATATGTATCCAGTTCGAGGCCAAAAGGAACTGATAACAACAATTAGCCTGCCATTAAAACTGAGCGGTAAAATCATTGGTTCACTTGGCTTCGACCTTTCTTTGACCGAACTACAGGACCAGAGTCAAAAATTAGCTAAAAAACTCTTTGATGGGAAAGGTAATATCATTATTTCTTCATGGAAAGGCGCTTTACTAGCTAATAGTCAAGATAGCAACCATGTAGGTAAAAAAGTACCATCAGCTTTATCATCGCAGTGGAAAAAAATTCAAGACTTAGCAACTCAGAATGATATAGGTATGATCACTATTGGTAATGATGAGTATGCTATCACTTCTATCGATACGACTGGTGCACCTTGGATTGTAATGGTATCGGTTCCAACCAGCCAACTTACTCAAAGTGTGGCAAAATTTGAAAGTTGGAGCTATGAACAAAATTCAGAAGCACTCAACCAAGGTATTTTCGCAGGCGTAATTGCAGTTGTTATTGGTATTGCTGCAATGAGTTTTATTGCAAATTCACTTGGTAAAGTACTGATTAATTTAGTTGAACGCTTTAAAGATGCAGCCCAAGGCGATGGCGATTTAACCTACCGTATAGAAGTAAAAGGTAAAGATGAAAGTGCGCAACTGGCACACTGGTTTAATATCTTTTTAGAGCGTATGCAAGAAATGTTACGTGCCGTAATGACAAGCGCAAACCAAGTTGATCAAGGGGCTGGCGCTGGCTTACAAGGTGCAGCCAGTACCAAAGAGCAACTCGACATTCAAGTTAATGAAGTTAATTCGTTAGCAACAGCAATTAATGAAATGAGTGTAACAGCTCAAGAAGTCGCTAATTCGGCGATGCAAGCTGCCACAGCTGCAAGCCAAGTTCAAACGAATAGTATAAGCGGTATTGGCCGAATGGATAATGCCGTATCTTCAGTTGATAATTTAGCGGTTAAAATCAACAACGCTCAAAATCAAACTCAAAGCTTGGTTGAATCAAGCACCTCTATCCAAGGGATACTCGGAGAAATAAGTGGTATTGCAGAACAAACCAATCTACTTGCTTTAAATGCAGCGATTGAAGCTGCACGAGCTGGTGAAGCTGGACGTGGGTTTGCAGTAGTGGCTGATGAAGTGCGTAACCTTGCAACTCGAACGCAAACTTCGACTAAAGAAATTGGTGAAATGCTGGCAAGGCTAGAGCAAGAAACACAGTCCATTGTGACATTAATGCAGCAGGGACAACAACAGGCCATTGAAACAAAACAAGAAACACAAGCTGCACAACAAGCGTTCGGGGAGATCAATCAAGCAATTGAAGTTATCAACGATATGAATAATCAAATCGCATCTGCGGCAGAAGAACAAAGCTGCGTATCTGAAGAAATTAACCGTAATGTTGTACGCATTAATGATACCGCAATGGAAGTAATGGAAGGTATGAGTGCTTCAGTCATAATTAGTAACGAGTTAACTGACAGTGCGGCCAATCTGCGTGGAGAATTAAGCAATTTCAAAATATAGAACTTAGCTCAATCTAATTCACATCACAATGAGTCATACATTGTGATGTGAACTTAGTTTTTAAAGCTTTAGGGCTAGTAGCGTATTACGCAATTCGACATACCAATAATTCATTTAAATGTGTCTGCTCTTCATTGGTGATCTGTTCCCCGCTATTCTTGGAGATTAAAAAGACATTTTCTGTCGATTCACCAAGCGAACTGATCTTTGCTGAATGAATCGTTAAATCACTTTGTGAAAATACAGAGCAGATTTCCTCCATGTAACAAGGGTCATCCAATGTGTTGATTTTTAGGAGGGACTTATTTTTTTTATTTGATTTTAAAAACTCTACAACGGTCGTATTTTCAAAGTTTTTCACAAATTTTGGAGTCGACAGATTGCTGCTCGACATTTCATTATTAATTGATTTTTTAACTCGAGTGACTATCTTATCAAGCCTAAATTGGTCAGTTATCGGCTCATCCTTACTATCAAGTAATTTGATTATTTCTAATACCATGCCGTCTTTGGTTTGCATAATCTGCGCATCTTTAATCTTTAACTTAGCCGTTGCTAGGGTATTAAATATATCAACAAAAAGCTTAGGTCTGTCCTTGGTATACACGATTAAACAGGTTGCGCTAGTCGATAAACTATCGGAAATGTAAATCATGTCTTGTTTCACTGAGCTCTTTAGGATTTGCTCCGTAATACATACAATTTCATCCACACTGTTACTACTAAAAAAATGATTCGGTAACGTGAACCATAGCGACACGATATCTTGTTCACTCCATCCCATTCCAATTAGTTTACTCGTTGCGTCATTTCTGTTTTCTCTAATAAGCGTACGAACTTCGAATATATTCTCTATACCTTGCCTTAGCGCATCTCGGGTTGATAAATACAGCTGTTTGAGTTGACACTCGTGCCACTCATTCCAATATTGCTCGTTTGTAGCGATCATATCTGCCACGGTAAACACGTAGAGCGCGTTAAGCTTGTCAAAAGAACCGACCTGTTTCGCAAATTGCTTGATAACATTCGGATCGTTAATATCTTGGGTTTGAATCGTACCAATAAGAAGATCTTGGTTTGCGACTAACCAGTAAACCTGTTTAATGCTTGAGTGTTTTAGTTGGTGTACTTCAGCAAACTCTTTGGCAATAATGGCACTAAGTTGGCTATTTTCAACAGCTTGCTTACCTGATATATGGTGACAAAGTGTTGCTAGAACAAGCGAAACCCTATCTTTAACATGTTGATTTACATTATAAATAAAACTTTTATTATTGAAGTCACGACTAAAACTGTCAATTGCTTGAACCGCTTTACAAGTGTGCTCATCGATGGTGTAAGCGTTATGCATATCGTATTGCATTTGACCTTCGATTTGCTTCCAATGCGCAAAATAGGACGCTAAAATACCGTATCGATGCATTAAACTGAACGCAGTTTTTAACCCGTCAGGTTGTTTTAAAAGGGCTATGAATTCTTCTCGGCATCCTTGGTAACAGCTAAGTTCACCCAGTAATGTTCGCCGAGTTTGTCTCAATAATCTGAGTGTTTCAGGCGCTATTCCGTTAATATCGTTATGTTTAGCAATCAATAAAAATAGTCTCAAGACTTGACGCTTGTCGATAAAGACTTCTTTATATCTTGCTTCAATGAGGTTATTTCGAACCATAAAATATTCATCAATAATACGTTCTGGCTTCTTGGGCTGATGCTTTAAAATATCAAATTGGAAAGAATCACTGAGCATTTGATTCAATTCACGTATACGCGTCATCGCGGTAAACAAGTAACCCATCATGCTTTCAATCGCATGTTGATTATTATCATCACCACCGAAACGCATAAATTCAGCGACTGCCGATTGATGATCAAATAGGAGAACTTCTTGTGGCCGGTTAACCACCGAATGTAATGCCCAGCGTACTCGGCAGACAAAATCATAGGACTCTAATAGCTCAGAGGTTTCCTCTGAGGTTAAAAACCCTGTCGACTCTATCGTGTTCGGGTTATCAATTAAAAAATGCTTTTGTGCTATCCAATGTATGGTTTGCACATCTCTCATCCCACCCGGATTATTTTTTAAATTAGGCTCTAAGTACAAAGCCGTGTTTTTTGCATGTTTATGACGGCTTTCTTGCTCTATTAGCTTCGCATGGAAAAACGCTTTACTTGTCCAAACCTGGTTTTGGAAAAGCACTTCTTTGAGCATTGACGCATGAGACGATGGCCCCAGCAATGGACGAATGTCGAGTAGATTTGTAGCAATGGTAATATCTTCAGCTGCCAATTGAATTGCTTCTTCGAACGTTCTGACAGAGTGACCAATGTCAGTCCCTAAATCCCAAAGCTTAGTGACAAAACAAGACAGTTTTTCTTCGACGTCTTTGGACATCTTACCATCGCTAATAATGGCCAGATCTATATCTGATTGGGGATGAAGTCTTTTTCTACCGTAGCCACCGACCGCATTGATGGATAACGTTGATTCATTCAATTCAAAGGAATACCAAAGTGCAATAAGCAGCTGATCAAAAAATTCAGATCTTTTTTCCATTAGTGATTGGATA
The DNA here is from genome assembly GCF_900120065.1 of Moritella viscosa. NCBI lineage: Bacteria > Pseudomonadati > Pseudomonadota > Gammaproteobacteria > Alteromonadales > Moritellaceae > Moritella > Moritella viscosa. The sequence continues at coordinate 139,794 of NZ_FPLG01000139.1, read as the reverse complement.
GAATCAGTATAAAATTTCTGATTTAACTCATGATCAAACTGTACGATGCGTCGACGCAATTCTGCACCAGAAGTTTCCATTGAAACGAAAGACATATTACTAATCCTTTATAATAGCTTGAACTCGTATTTAAACGGTCAAGCTCTCCCTTAAAAACAGATTTATTTGTTAATCATCAAGGTGTAGGTACCCATGATAGTGCATACCAGCAGTACCAGCGCTTACAAAACCCTGCCGATAATAGTTAGAGCTAAAATGATAACAGCTCTAACTAAATCATTCAATTACGCTGTGACAGCAGGCGCTCACGAATGTCACGTGTGTTTTTCATAACTTTAAATATTAGAGCACTAATTAATTAACATCTTGATAGCATAGAACACTTGCATAAAAACAGCCGTATATTGACCATTTTCATCGCGATTTTGTGGCATTAGCAGCATGAATAATCTAGATAAAGCGTATAATATAAACTCACTCAAAAAATAATACGTCACAGGCTGGCTAAAGACATGCTGCAAAAAGAACTACGACAGGCTAAATCAATTGATAATGTCTACAACTCGGCATATTGGCATTTAGCTCAAAAGGACTATACCCTTGCAGAAATACGCACCAAGCTTGAACGTAAAACAGATAACCAAGAGTGGATTGAAACCGTATTAGACGATCTAGTTAGTAAAAATTACATCAAAAGCGATTTTGATTTTGCTGTTCTTTTTGCTGAATCCGCCTTTCATAATGAACAAGGTAAATCAGCCATCTTGCGTAAATTACGTGCCAGAGGCGTAGATGAAAAAGATGCAGCAGCAGCGATTGAACAAGTGATGGATGATGAGGAGATTGACCAATTTGAGTTAGCCGCATCACGATTAAGAAGCACATTTCAAACCTTTCACTCAACAACCAAAGAGAAAGTGTATTCGCAATTCACCACCAAAGGGTTTTCACGTGCCGAGATTGATCATGCATTGGCCATGCACCCAGAAAAAGACACCTTAAGATCCAAACTCGAAGTCAAAGCTGAAAAAGCAGACTTGAGCCAAGAAACCATGAAGCTATACCGTAAAGGTAAAGGTAAACGCGTCATACGCAGTGAATTGCGCAGCAAGTTAATTAACGTTGAAGATTTTGATAACGTGATAGACCAACTTGAACTGGCTGGTGATATAGACTTTTATCAAAGCTGCTTAGATGAATTAAATAAGAAACGTTACGACACAAGCAACAGCGCGGGTAAATCGAAAGCTTACGCTTATCTATCACGTAAAGGTTTCGACTCTGATGAAATCAAAGAAGCGCTCAACCCATCTGATTAATGACGAACTTAATTGAGAAATTGAATTCAATTGATTAGCAAGAACGCTGCTTATTTAGCTAATTTTGTTCGCAGAGCAATTTATTTACAATAACTTTAACCAAAACCGATAAACTTTGTTATATAATTTCATCAAAGATAACAAAGCACCAATATCGAATAAGGAATAATAATGACAAACCAACACACACACGGCGAAGAAGGTCACGTACACGGTCCAGGCTGTAGTCACCACCACGAACCACAAGCTCCGATCGTAAGAGAAGGCGCTAAAGTTGGCCGTAACGATCCTTGCTTATGTAGCAGCGGTAAGAAATTTAAGAAGTGTTGTGGTAAATAATCACACGCTTTATTAAATAGTACTTTTGACTAAATTAGTAGACGTACTAAATTAGCCATAAGTACTAAAAGCCTCCACTGCTATATTAAATATAGCTTTCGGAGGCTTTTTGCTAACCGTCTGCAGTAATTGTTGTAATCAATTCTTGCTGAATAGCTTCCGCTTCGTCAATTTCAATCTGGCACGTGCCAGCAGCTATGTGCCCACCACCACCATATTGAAGCATTAACTCACCCACGTTAGTTTTCGAATTACGATCAAAAATAGATTTACCTGTCGCAAATACAATATTCTGCTTTTGAAAACCCCACATCTTATGGATAGAGATATTACATTGTGGAAACAGTGCGTAAATCATAAATCGATTACCGGCAAAAATAGTCTCTTCGTCAGTTAGATCAAGTAACACTAAGTTGCCATGAATCGTTGCGCAACGCTGAACCTGTTCTTTAAACAACGTCTCGTGTTCACGGTACAGGTCAATACGTTCCTTCACATCCACTAATGCCAAAATGTCATCAATGCTATGATCTTTACAATAATCAATCAGATCCATCATCAAGGCATAATTCGAGATTCTGAACTCACGGAAACGCCCTAACCCAGTTCGCGCATCCATTAAGAAATTGAGCAGGTTCCAGCCCTGAGAGTCTAATACCTCATCACGGTTGAACTGTGCAGAGTCACCTTTATCAACCGCTTCCATCATTTCGATCCATTCCGCAGGGAATGTGTCGAGACCACCGTAATAGTCCCACACCACACGTGCAGCAGAAGGCGCATCGGGATCAATAATGTGATTAACGCGTTCGCCAGTATTACGAATAGTTTCAGAAAGGTGATGATCAAACGTCAGATGGGCACTTTTAACATAGGGTAAATTTGTCACAATATCATTTGGGGTAATATCAATTTTACCGTCTTGCATATCCTTAGGATGAACAAATTTAATGTCACTAATGAGATCTTGTTGTTTCAACAGTACTGCACATACTAAACCATCAAAATCACTGCGCGTTACTAATCGATATTTTTGTTCAGACATATTTATTCCTTTGTCACATAAGTTTAAACCTAAGATAACTAAAGATAACCGTATAGAAGAGTGAGAATCAAGCGGAGATTGTACGAGAAAGGTTTTGTAACTGCCCAAGCTTGAACTTGCACGCAAAACAAGCCTAAGATGGATGAATAACAATCACAATTTATGAACAAAATTAAGGCACTATAAATTCGCTGCATTGTAGCAATGTGGAATCTATAGTGAATTTATATTAAAAATATATAAATTACTTCATTTTAATTTAACGACATCACCAGACACTGTCGTTTGATACCCGTTAAGCACCCACGCCCAAAACCAATCTTCTTGTACTTCGACATTAATCATTGCATCACCGCCTTGTGATGCAATGGCAGCCTTTTGTGCACGAACAAAACGATCATTTTGTTGGATAGGAATAAAGTTAAATAGCATGATCCCCGTAGCTGTCGCTTCTCCCGGGCCAATAACCGTATATTCACTTTCGCTTAAGTTTTGCGTTTTCATCGAAACACCAGTACAACCAGCTAGCATCGCAGAAGATAATAAAATAGTACTCAACGCTTTGATCATTTTCATTTAGAAACCCTCACATAGAAGTTAAAACGTAGAAATAATTTCAATCGTTCTAAGTCTAGTGATGGCTAAATCTAATGCCCACATGTTGCAGCGAATAACGGCTTAAAACCTTATATTTACTAATAACATGTGATTCATTCGTATTTTTATATAATAGAATAACCGTGAGATCACCCTTCAATAATTCGTTTCAACTCAGTTATAACCGATAAACTAAGTGGCACTTTAGCATTAGCCTAGGCTAGGACTTTCATTTGTTACAACTTTAATTTCTTTGCAACACTTTATTAATCTCGCGTAACTTGGTATAAACATAGTGAATATACTTAGTTAGGTATTTATTTGAAATTTAAACCTAACTGATGTAACTATATTAGGGTATTAAAGGGAATTAACATGGGTTCGTTATCAGTTCAGTGGAAAATCACTTTGCTTTCAGGGTGTTGCATTTTACTTGTCGCAATATCATTAATCAGTTTTACACTTCTATCATCCACATCCAATCAAAAAATAATACAAGTCCAAAGCAGCCAGTCTGTCGGTGAAAAATCCGAACAATTACTGATGAGTGAAGCAAATACACAAGCATCCATAGTCCAAAAATATTTAGACGAAGCAACGTACCGCGCAGAAATGTTAGCCGAGAGCATTGCATTTTTACAGTTTAATGCTGAAGAAAATTTCACCAGCAGTGATGAACTACGAAACTCGGTTTCAGAATTATTAAAGCGGTCAGTACAAAACTTCGACAATATGCATGCCGCATTTACCACCGTCCTCCCCGACATGTTAGATGGTGAAGATGCTAATTATACCAATGCAGATTATGTCAGCTCTAACGATCAAGGTCGTTTTTCAGCTTACTGGTATAAGAATAATCAAAACAAACCCACCTTAACAATTAAAAGTGAACAGCAGATCAATAACACAACGCAGGCCATTAGTGGGCAGGCAAATAATTTTTGGTATAGCTGCAGTATCACCAATAAACGTATGTGTGTGATTGAACCGTATTTATACAATGAGAATGGTGCTACTCGCTTAATCAGTCCTATTACCGTTCCATTACGCAAACAAGGTAAAATAATAGGCGTCACAGGCATAGACCTCAAAATAGACGTTTTACAGCAATATGCACAACGCGCAGACCAAGCTTTATTTGCTGGCGCAGGTAAAGTTCGTATTGTGAGTAACAATGGACAACTGGTTGCTTCTGATGATGACAATGCTGCAATTGGTAAACAAATAGCAGACCCACAATTGAAGCAATGGCTAACCGATGGTGTAACACAATCACAATGGAGTGCAGATCAGCAATCTTTAACCGTCTTCATGCCAATTAAACTCAGCGCGGTCAACTGGGGTATTGTCATCACCATGCCACGAGAAACCGTGATGGCAGACGCGTTAGCGCTTAATCAACTCATTGAAGATCAAGCAAACGAAACCCTTCAAATTCAAATTATTACAGGGATTATTGTTACCCTACTCGGTTTGCTTATTATTTGGTTTGCAGCCGTTAAGTTAGTCGCGCCGATTAAAGATGTTGCAACTCGTCTACAAGATATTGCGAGCGGTGAAGGCGATTTAACCCAACGACTTGATGTTAAATCTACCGATGAAGTGGGCGAACTTGCCATTTGGTTTAATCGCTTTTTAGATAAAATCCAAGGTACGATCAAAGATGTGATTGAAACCTCTGATGCCATCAGTAAAACGTCTAAAGAAGCCGGTGAAATAGCTGAGCTATCACGCCAAGGCAGTGAGTCACAATTTAGAGAAGTGGATATGGTCGCAACCGCCTCTGAAGAAATGACACAAACGTCAGCCTTAGTACTAGAAAATGCAGATAAAGCAGCAGAAATGGCATGCCAAGCAGAGCAATCAGCAAAAGGTGGCCAAGTTGTAGTACAACAATCAGCAGAGACAATGCAAGAGCTAGTTGAGAGAATGGCGATGGCAGTTCCGATTGCTGATGAACTAGAAAAAAACAGTGGTAATATTAGTGCCATACTGTCGGTTATTGAAGGTATATCAGAACAAACTAACTTACTCGCCCTTAATGCTGCGATTGAAGCGGCAAGAGCTGGTGAGCAAGGCAGAGGCTTTGCGGTCGTTGCCGATGAAGTGAGACAACTTGCAAGCAGAACGCACGATTCTGTGGATCAAATTAGAGTGGTTATCGAAGATTTACAATCCGGAACACGTAGTGTAACTACAGCAATAGCAGAAGGTAATCACCTAGCTCTTGAAACTGCAACACGAGTTAAGCAAGCCGTAAATAGCTTAGCGGATATCTCATCATTTGTTGCGGATATCCAAAGAATGAACAGTGAGATTGTCAATGCGGCCAGCGAGCAAAAAACAGTCTCCACAGAAGTGAATGGCAATGTTGCTAATATTCGTGATTTAAGCCAATCAATTTTAGATCAATCTACCACGGCAGAAAAAATAGGTCATGATATTACAAAACTGTCATCACAACAGCAAGTATTGGTTGGGCAGTTTAAAGTCGAGTAGTCGTAAATTTAACGAATAGAAATAGACACAATAATGACCATCACAAGCACCATTGTTCGGCTTGTGCTGGTCATCTTAATATAAATCACGTTTCATGATATACAGTTAAGGTTTTAGTTTTAAAGCCTCAGTGATATCAGCAGCACTATGGCGCTCACTTAACGCTTCCCATGCTTCGCCTGATGTACGATTCACGATTCGACCACGCTGCACAGCAGGACGGTCTGCAATATTTTGAGCCCAACTCCGCAGGTACTTATAACTTGCAACATCTAAAAACTCCGCAGCATCATATGCCTTACCAAGCACCACGTTGCCATACCAAGACCAAATTGCAATATCAGCAATACTATATTCATCACCAGCTATAAATTTATTAGCAGCAAGTTGTTTGTCTAATAAGTCGAGTTGACGCTTCACTTCCATCGTGAAACGGTTAATTGGATATTCAAATTTTGCTGGTGCGTAAGCATAAAAATGGCCGAACCCACCTCCTAAATACGGTGCAGCGCCTTGTAACCAAAATAGCCAATTCAATACTGTCGTGCGTTTCACTATATCTTTCGGTAATAAATGGCCGAATTTATCGGCAAGGTAAAGTAAGATAGCACCCGATTCAAATACTTCAATCGACAATTCACCAGATTGATCCACTAATGCGGGGATTTTAGAATTTGGATTAATACCAACAAACCCGGATGAAAACTGATCACCCTCACCAATATTAATAATGTGAGCATCATATTCAGCCTCAATCACGCCCAAGGCTAATAACTCTTCCAACATGATCGTGACTTTTTGACCATTTGGCGTTCCCAACGAATAAAGCTGTAAAGGATGACTCCCGACGGGTAATACTTTGTCGTGGGTAGCACCAGAAACAGGGCGATTTATTGATGCCCAAGCACCGCCATTATCATCATCGTTTGTCCAAACTGCCGGTGGTATGTATTCACTTTCCATAAAATTTCCTCAACCAACAAAAAAGCACTATATATAATATATAGTGCTTCACATTATTATAGTTTTAAATAGATTACGACTAAAAGTTCATTAGGACTTGATCCCGTTATTGTCTAATTACGTTGATCTCTGCATCAGCGTTATCAAATGCCAATTTATAGCCAAGTGACACATGATGATAGCGTGATTTTGTATAATCATCGTGAATTGCAAAACCAAAGTTGTAAATATTGGCTGCATCCAAATCGATGTCACCTTTTTCACCTGAAACAAGTTTACGTTTAAAGATCACAGTTCTAATTCCAGCAATAAACGTTGACTCAACAGTCGTCGCCCCTTGACCATTATGCATTTGCCTATCGGCTAAGATTGAACCGTCTTCAACTTCTTTAGTATCAACACTGTACCTAATCAAGTCCATATACTTACCTTCATCTACTAATGCTTCTATATCAGACTCATCTTTGAGTTTATCCCAGCCACCAAGTTTTTTACCTCGACGCCCTTTCAACTCAACTTTAGTACGACTTTCTTTGATATATTTAGTCACGATATTCGAAATTTCAGCACGACCAGCCAATGAACTATTTTTATATTCATCATTTGTTGGTTGCAGTGGCATCGTATCGGCATCAACATGGCAAGTACCCCAACAGCCAGCTCGGTCAGCATATTCAACTTCATCTGTTGCTAACATCACTGCAATTTTAACCGCATTATCTGGGTCCATTTTACCTCCGTCAACAAAAGGTGCAGGCGTATGCTTGCCCTCCTTCCAACTGAATCGCATATATAGAAATTCACCATCATGGGTACTATCAACGGTTAATGGAATAGATCCTCGTTTATTAGGGATGATTGTGGGCTCTAAGTCTTTTTCACTTTCTCCCGAAACAATACTAGCCCCCATCTCTGCAACTTCAGCCTCATGACAATCAACACAACGTTCTCCTTTAGTAAATGCGCGTTTACCACCATGATCTCGACCATGGATCCACTCTATCGAAGCAGTGCCAGGGTAGAACACTGTAATTTCTCTACTACCTGCTTTTGACCAGTCTACATTGATTGAGCTTTCTTCTTGTACAGGAACGGCTGCTGAACGGCCAGACTTAGGTTGACTTGCTACAGCTTGTGCTACTGCCGCGTCAATTTGAGCCTGAACTTCTGCTTTAGCAAGTTTGTTAGCTTCTAATCGTTCTTGGGCTTCTTTCTGCTCTGTCGCCTTAACATTCTCCATACCCTGTTTGTATAGTTCAGGCAAAGCTCTAATGAATTCAGGATTTGGACGTTCTAATTCTTCCAGCTCTTCATCCGTTAGCATGTGACGAACATTGTTATGCGCAATCCCTTTATGGCAATCAATACAAGTTTGCCCTATTTCAATCGCCGTCATATGTTGTTTTCTTGCCCGTGGTTTCTGAAATTCAGGATTCATGTTTTGCAGGTTATGACAATTGCGGCATTCTCTTGAATCCGTTTCTTTCATTACCTTCCAGACACTTTTGGCCATCGTTAATCGGTGTTCTTCAAACTTCTCGGGAGTATCAATCTTACCCGTTAGCCATGAGAATACTTCTTTAGACGCTTGAACCTTACGGATCATTTTATAGATCCAAGGCTTAGGAACATGACAATCTGGGCATCCAGCACGTACGCCAGTTCTGTTAGCATAATGAATGGTTGGTTTGTATTCTTGATAAACATTGTCATTCATTTCATGACAACTAATACAAAACTCTAACTTATTTGTTGCTTCCATTCCGGTATTAAAACCACCCCAAAAAATGATCCCTGCAATAAACAAAAGTACCGCACTTGAAATTGATGTACCTAAAATCAATTTCTTATTCCAGAATCCAGCCCACCGTTTCTTATTATTTTTCATATTGACTCCCTCAGGTGACTTTATTTTTTAAACTATGATAAAAAACAAGCCATATTAATATCTTATAAATATGACTTGTTCGTCAGTTTACAAAAAACTAAGTTTTGTGATTCACGCGGTTAAACACATTGAATTTACCTGTTGGCGTTGTAAGGCCTTTAATACGTGTAATTTCTTCTAGCGTTTTCGCATCATAAACAACAATTTCACCAGTTGGGTTCTTCGCATCTTTCCGGTTCCAAACTGAAACCCAAACTTCTGTACCATCATCGTTGAATTCCATGTGAAGCGCAGCTTTACCTTCTTCTTCAGTCACACGAATCGTTTTAACGATTTCATGAGTATCCTTATCAAATACTTGCACAGACTGTTGAACTTCAGGTTCAGGGTGTTTCAGCTGATCAGCCCAAACATATTGTGATGTCTCATGGGTACGGATGAATGCACCAGCACCATCAGTTTCAACTTCATAACAAAGTTTCCACGCTTTATCCGGGTTACCAATTGGATCATTCCCCCAAACAGAGACGAGACCAGTACCTAAGTGAGTTGTACCACCTACAGGGCCACACTCTTTATCAATCCAGTTAGCACCAGGACCTGGGTGAGGAAGCGTATCAACGTCAATCATTGCTTCTAATTTACGTTTCTTGGTATCAATAACTACCATCTTGTTTGATGCATTTGCTGCGATTTGGAAGTAACGACCTGATGGGTCGAAGAAACCATCGTGCAAGAATTCAGCTGATGCGATACTAGTAATTGTAAGATTGTCTAAATCTTTATAATCAACTTGCAGCATTTGCCCTGTTTCTTTTACTGCTACGATGAATGAAGACGTTTTCGGAGCTGTGTAGATCGCCGCTACACGCGCTTCATTAATGAATTCACCTTTAGTATTGTAACCACGAGTAGATACAACTTTAAGCGGGTTTAACGTAACAGCATCCATGATCACGAAATGCGCAGGCCAATAACCTCCAGCGATAACGTATTTACCGTCACCAGATACCGCAATATCACGTGCGTCATAAGCCATCTTAGTTTCAGCAACTAACATTTTTTCAGGCGTTTGCCATAAATCGATCTTGTTAACTTTACCGTCACGCCCGATGGTGTACCAAAAACGACCTACATCTTTCGCTGTATCAATTTTGTGGTTTTCAGTACCTTTAATTACGTGTACAGCATAACCAGTATCAATATGAGTAATAATTTTCTTCGTATCACCATCAATGATTGCCGCAGTACCAGCATCACGTTCGATAATAACAAAGAAATTTTTCCAGTTTAAACCGTGAAGTGGTTTAGTTGGGTAATCTTTCGGTGCAACATACTCTTTGGTGTGCGAACGCATTTGCTCTAGAGACATTTCAGGTGGAACTGGTGGCTCCATTTGGATAAATGTAGCAAGATTGCTGATATCTTTTTTACTAAAAATATCATCAAAATTGTTCATGCCACCTTCAGTTCCGTAAGAGATAATCTTCTCTAGACGTTTCTGACCCTTTTTCAGCGTATTCTTGGGCTCAAGGTTTTTACCTGTCGCACCTTTACGTAGTACACCATGACAACCAGCACAACGTTGAAAATATTGTAGTTGTGCTTTTTCGAAATCAGCTTCAGACAAATGAGGCTGTCCAACAGCCATTGCTAAACTGCTAAAACCAGAAATACTAAGCCCAATTGCAAGGCTAAGTATTGAAAATCCCATTTTCGTTTTTTTCATAAGACATCCCTAACAAATCTAGTTACTTCGCACATTTGTTAAAACATAACGTTCTTTAAAAAAGATATTTATTTTTTTAAATAATGTATCAACGTGGGTGCATGAACGCGTGCAAATAAATGCTTGCGCAATCTAATGTCACGCTTAAAAAACGGTTAAATACCGTATCGCCGCCCAACATACACCACCTTATAGGTAACCCAAAATGACTAAGGTCAATTCTTGCTTACGATTCTTTACAATTAAGCAACCATTTGATCTAAAACAAACCAGAATGAGTAAGCCATTGATAGGCATGCTTTTTATGTGGGATTATAAATATAAACATTTATAAGCAATGCTTTTAGCGGAGAGATTACATGACAAGATTGTTACTTTTAATTAAATATTCTCTGTTTATTACACTAGCAATTATGCCCAGTTATGGACGAGCAGATGGAATCAGTTTAACCCGCCAAAAACAGCTAATTCATTTGCTCAAACAAGATTGTGGTTCTTGCCATGGTATGACGTTAAAAGGCGGATTAGGTCCAGCCCTACTTCCAGAAAACTTTATCAATGTATCAACTAAATTCATTACAAACTCGATTTTACAAGGACGCCCAGGCACCGCAATGCCACCCTGGAATTCTTTTCTGTCGACAAGTGATGCGCAGTGGCTGGCAAACCAACTAAAACATGGAGTTCACGATGGAAAATAATTGGATTTTAACTTTAATTTTAACCTCTACATTAGCATTTACAGGTTGCAGTAACGTCAGTAACACAACTCAAGAATTACGTGCCACTGGAGATTTAGGCGTCATTATTGAGCGAGCCACTGGTCAAATAAAAATTGTTAATCATTCAAATAATAATGAACTTAGTGAAATTGATGGCTTAGGCGATCTATCACATGCATCAGTTGTTTATTCTCGTGACGAACGTTATGCCTACGTTTTCGGACGCGATGGCGGATTAACTAAAATTGATATTTTAAAAAACCAAATTGATAAACGAGTTATTCAGTCAGGTAACAGTATTGGTGGTGCGATAAGTCAAGACGGTAAACTCGTTGCCGTTTCCAACTATACACCTGGAGGAGTAAAGGTTTTCAATAGTGAGACCCTGGAACTCGTTGCCAATATACCGGCCTCATTAATTAAAAATAAACCTGCGCTTAAAAACGGGCAAGCAGCACGATCTAAAGTTGTTGGCCTTGTTGATGCTCCAGGGCAAAAATTCATATTTAGCTTATTTGACACCAATGAAATTTGGATAGCTGATTTCTCTCAAGAAAAGATGACGTTAACTAAATTTAGTGATATTGGTTCATTTCCCTATGACGCATTAATTAGTCCCGATGGCCGCTATTACATTGCAGGTTTATTTGGCGAAGATGGTATGGCATTAATTGATTTATGGCATCTTGAAAATGGCGTTAAGCGAATTTTAAAAGATTACGGTAAAGGAGAGAAAAAACTTCCCGTATATAAAATGCCTCACCTTGAAGGTTGGGCTATTGCTGGTAATCTCGCGTTTGTCCCAGCAGTTGGCCAATACAAAGTCCTTATAATAAACACACAAACATGGTTACAAGTTGGAGAAATAAAAACACACGGACAGCCAATTTTTGTAATGGCACAACCAGATAATCGGCAAATATGGGTTAACTATGCCTTCCCCCGTAACGATACTATTCAAGTATTTAATACTGAAAACTTCAACTTAGTAAAAACATTAAAACCAGGACCCGCAGTGCTTCATATGGAATTTACACCAAGAGGGGAGAATGTTTGGATGTCGGTCCGCGATAACAATGAAGTTCAGATATACGATACCCAAAACCAACAATTGTTAAACACACTAGAAGCAACGAGTCCTAGCGGTATTTTCTTTACAAATAGAGCCCATCAGATTGGTCTTTAGGAGCGGCTCATGTCGATTTCAGTATTACAACAACAGTTAATTAACCAATATCAAAAAGGCTTCCCGTTATGCACACAACCATTTAAACAGGTTGCAGACGAGCTAGGTTATTCAGAAAACGAAGTATTAAATGCGATTCAAGATCTTGATAGTCTTGATATCTTGTCTCGAGTAGGTCCAGTATTTGATCATAAAAAAGCGGGCGCCAGTACACTTGCAGCAATAGCCGTACCAGAAAAACAACGCGATGCGATTGCTGCAATTATTAACCAATTTGATGCCGTCAATCATAACTATGCACGACACCATTTTTATAACTTATGGTTTGTGGTAACAGCTTCTAACCCTGTTATTCTCAAAGATATCCTTGATGACATTGAACATCAAACAGGTTTCCCTATTTTAATATTGCCCATGGAAGCGTCCTATCATATTGACCTGTCTTTTAAGATTGATTTCTCAGGAGTTGACTATGACTAATTTGAAATTAAATCTGCGGTCAGAGCTTTGCCCATTAACTAATGAGCAATCAAATGAATTACGTGTGATTTTAGAAAAAGGTTTACCAATTAGTAACCAACCTTACCTATCCATTGCTAATCAGTTGAACCATATTTCTGGAACATTTGTGTCAGAACAGCAGGTGATTCAACAAATTAAAGCATGGGAAAATAATGGCTTAATAAAACGGTTTGGGATCGTAGTTAAACACAGGCAACTTGGTTATAAAGCTAACGCCATGATTGTATGGGATATTAGTAACGAGGAAGTTGATTCAATAGCAAATAAACTCGCATTAAGAAGTGAAATTTCACTGTGTTATAGGAGACCAAGGCAGCAACCAGAATGGCCTTACAATCTATTTTGCATGATCCATGGCCAAACAACGAATCAAGTTGAAATGCAAATTGCATCCATTATTTCAGAACTTAAATTAGGCCATATCGACAAAAGTGTATTATTTAGCCACAAAGCTTACAAGCAGCATGGTGCAAGATACCAACGGCAGGTTAATCCATGAAAACAACCCAAATTAGCCCCCTTGAAAAATACTTGATCAATACCTTACAAAAAGGACTTCCACTTTGTGAGAGTCCATTCGCATTAATAGCTGAACAAATTAATGATCAGATAGCTAATAACACACTCAGTAACATGCCTAAATGCAATGAGCAACAGGTAATCGAAACACTGAATAACCTATTACAGAGCGGAATTCTAACACGCTTTGGCCCTATGTATGACGCAGCTTGCTTAGGGGGCGCTTTTACTTTAGCTGCAATGGATGTTCCAAAATCTAGATTTGATAAAGTAGCAAACATTATAAACGGCCTCCCTCAAGTGGCTCACAATTATGAACGGAATCATCAACTTAACATGTGGTTTGTTATCGGCACTGAATCACAATCAGAAATAAGCGATGTTATTAGCACTATTGAAATGGAAACAGGTTTAACCGTGTTAAACGTACCCAAACTGAAGGAATTTTATGTCGGTCTCTACTTTGAAGTCTGAAGCAAAAAGCTTAACCCAACCAATGACTGAGCTACAACGACAATATATTTTGTTAACACAAAACGGGTTGCCAATTGTAGCTAAACCTTTTAACTGGTTAGCAGAACAGCTAGGCATTAGCTTGAATGATGTTTTGACTATGACTAAAGATATGCAGAATAAAGGCATAATTCGTCGCATTGCTGCAGTGCCTAACCATTACAAACTCGGATACACGCACAACGGCATGACAGTTTGGGATGTAGTCGATTCAGATGCCAGCCGACTGGGTAAATTAATTGGTGAATTACCTTTTGTTAGTCACTGTTATTTACGTCCACGTCACCTACCACATTGGAATTATAATATTTTTGCAATGGTACATGGCAAAACACAAGGCGACATTGACAAGTTCAAAGCTCAAATACATGAAATTCTAATTAACTCTTTACGTGATCACGACATGCTAACGAGTACTCGGATCCTTAAAAAAACAGGCCTACGCTTAAAGCATAAAGGGGTATAACCATGTTTCGTATTTCTCAACTTCTTAAAACATTAAGTACAGATGCACCAATACCCTCTGTGAGAAAAATACCAGGGCCAGTGGTTATTTGGAATTTGATCCGTCGCTGTAATCTCAGTTGTAGACACTGTTATTCCACCTCTTTAGATATTGATTTTAAAGACGAGTTAACGACTGAACAAATAAAAACAACAATTGATGATCTTGATATTGCACACGTGCCAGTAATCATCTTGTCAGGAGGTGAACCCCTACTACGCCCTGATATTTTTGAGATCACTGCATATGCAAAAGCAAAAGGATTTTATGTCGCTCTGTCTACCAACGGTACCCTTATCAATGAAGATAATATAGAGAAAATTAAAGCCGCTAAATATCAATATGTAGGCATTAGTATTGACGGACTTGAGCAGTTTCATGATCATTTTAGGCGCATGCAAGGTAGTTTCAAAACCTCAATGCATGCAATTAAACTATGTAAAGAAGCAGGCATTAAAGTTGGAATGCGGTTTTGTTTAACTAAAGACAATAATCAAGACTTACCTGCAATGCTCGATTTGATGGAAGAATACAAGGTCGACAAATTTTACCTCTCTCATCTTAATTACGCTGGACGCGGCAAACGAACTGCCGACAGTGATGCCATGTTTCAAATGACAAAAGATGCAATGACTATGTTATTTGAGCGAGCATGGCAACATATTTCTCAAGGTATCGAAACAGATTTTGTCACAGGAAATAATGATGCAGACGGTCCTTTTATGCTTCATTGGGCTGAACAACATTTTGGTCAAACACACCCAATACGCGTTGCAAAACTTCATAAACGCTTGATTAATTGGGGCGGCAACGCATCGGGGGTTAATGTCGCTAACATAGATAATACTGGCACGATTCACCCTGACAGCTATTGGTGGAACCACAGTATCGGTAATGTAAAAGTAGATAAGTTTTCAGATATTTGGGTTAACAGTACAGACCCTTTGATGGTTGGTTTTCGTCAGCACCCTCGCCCAGTTAAAGGTCGTTGCGAGGCATGTATTCACCTTAATATTTGTGGTGGAAATACTCGAACTCGTGCATTTGCTATTAATGGGGATGCTTGGGGCGAAGATCCGGGCTGCTATTTAACAGACAAAGAAATTGGTTTTTCATCCCATCTCCACCAGTCAGAATCAATTCAAGTTAGCTTAGTTTGAACTTGAAAATAGGTAATCATATGAAGAATAAAACAATATTAAATGCAGGTGAAGTGGCTTTAGTGGGCTCGGGCCCCGGTGATGCAGAATTATTAACCCTTAGAGCATTACACTTTATTCAGCAGGCCGAGGTAGTCGTTTATGATCGATTAGTCAGTAACGATATTCTCGAATTATTACCGATAAATAGTGAGAAAATATATGTTGGTAAGAAACAAGCAAATCACAGCGTACCACAGAATCAAATTAATCAATTACTTGTTGAACACGCGAGACGCGGGAAAAAAGTAGTGCGCTTAAAAGGTGGTGACCCTTTTGTTTTTGGTCGTGGTGGCGAAGAAGCTGAAGCACTTTTAAAAAATGGGATTAACTGCCACCTTTGCCCAGGTGTTACAGCTGCATCTGGCTGTACAACTTATGCTGGCATACCGCTAACTCACCGAGGTATTGCGCTTGGTTGTACCTTTGTAACAGGCCATATGCAAAACGATAATCAACTTAATTTACCTTGGGGTAGTCTTGTCGCTAAAACCCAAACAGTCGTGTTCTACATGGGCATAAATACATTACCTACAATCGCCAAAAAATTAATTGAACACGGCCGTGATATCAAAACTCCAGTTGCATTAATTCAATCTGGAACTAAGGATAATCAAAAAACCTATCGAGGTAATTTATCCAATATTGCCGAAATTGCCACAATCAATAACGTTATACCACCAACACTAATTGTTGTGGGAGAGGTAGTTAATCAACTAACCAATAAGCCTTTGGCTAAAGCTGGTTATTTACAAGCCGAGTTACCAGCCTTTCAACCAGATAGGGTATACGATCTTAGCCTATCAAGCGTTATTTGATTTAAGGATTCAATAATGAAAAAAAAACCAAAATACGAAAAACTCTATTGTGATTTACAGAAATTCACTACACGCTTTCCTGTTGCTGGATTCATTATATGTTGTTTTATTTTATTTTTTTCTGAAATCATATTTGCTCAACAAACTCATATAAACACAAGCCAGAATTCAGCAGAAATACTCTATAATGAAAACTGTAAAGTCTGCCATGGTAAAGATAGAATGGGCGCTATGGGGCCTGCTTTGTTTCCAGAAAATTTGTCTCGTCTAAGAAAATCAAAAGCAGTAAAGGTCATTAAACATGGTCGCTTATCGACACAAATGCCGGGATTTGAGAAAACACTATCCACAAATGAAATAGATAAGCTGATTGAATTCATTTACTCCCCAGCAGAGACATTACCGCAGTGGTCTATCGATGATATTAAACGAACTCGAATCGAACACTTCGACCAAGCCAAATTACCAACAACACCGCAGTTCAAGGCCGATTTAATGAATTTATTCATTGTTGTTGAACTGGGCGACCACTCTGCAACCTTATTAAATGGAGATACATTCGAACCAATCACTCGTTTTAAAACCCGATTTGCTTTACATGGAGGCCCTAAGTATTCACCAGATGGACGTTTTGTATATTTTGCATCTCGCGATGGCTGGATCAGCAAATACGATATTTATAATATGAAGACCGTAGCCGAAGTACGAGCAGGCATCAATACACGTAACCTAGCTGTCTCATCCGATGGCAAATACGCCATTGTTGGTAACTACTTACCTAACAATATTGTTATTTTAGATACCAAAGATTTATCACCAATCATGCTTAAAGAGACCATCGGTAAAAATGGGGTCAGTTCACGTGTGAGTGCAGTATACAACGCCCCTCCTCGACACAGCTTCATCGTAGCACTAAAAGACGTTAAAGAAGTATGGGAGATCCCTTACGGTTCAGAAGATCAATTTCCAATTCGACGTATCCGCACCGACGATTACCTTGATGATTTCTTCTTTGACCCCGAGTACGTCAACCTTATCGGTGCATCTCGCGACAGCCATAACGGTCAAGTCATTAATCTTGATGCAAAGAAAAAAATTGCCACTATCGAAATGGCAGGAATGCCTCATCTTGGTTCTGGTATCACGTGGGAATACCAAGGTAAACAAGTATTTGCATCACCCAATATAAAAGAGGGCCGCGTCACTGTGATTGATATGGATAACTGGAAAGTAATTAAAGAGATCAAAACAGATGGCCCCGGTTTCTTTATGCGAAGCCACAGTAATTCACCTTATGCATGGGTAGACGTATTTTTTGGACCGAACAAAGAACGCGTACATGTTATCGATAAGAGCACCCTTGAAATTGTCAAAACACTATCCCCAGTTAAAGGCAAAACAGCAGCTCATGTTGAGTTTACTAAAGACGGGAAATACGTACTGCTGAGTATTTGGGATAACGACGGTGCAGTCATTGTCTATGATGCTAACTCTCTAGAAGAAATCAAACGTATACCAATGAAAAAACCATCTGGAAAATATAACGTTTATAACAAAATTAATTATGAAAAAGGGACAAGTCATTAATTATTAAACAAAACATGAGAAGCACGCATTACTTTATAAATATAATTGTAATGTGTGCTGATATTATTTAACTTAGTAATAAACATGAGTAATAAGGACTTTATTATGTACAATTACATACTTCTAGCTCATCTACTTTCAGCAACGATATGGACAGGGGGCCATTTGATCCTATCGTTCACGATATTACCTAGAGTGCTTAAAGAGAAAAACATTGCTGAAATAAAACGTTTTGAATCTGGGTTTGAAAAAATTGGTATTCCAGCATTATTAATTCAAGTTTCATCGGGACTTTGGTTAGCGCATAATCTATTACCAGATTTTGGTTTATGGTTACAATTTGATAACCCAGTTTCACGATTAATTATGTTTAAATTAAGCTTGCTATTCGCTACAGCTTTATTGGCTATCGATGCAAGATTACGTATTATTCCCAAATTAACTGAAGATAATTTAATATATCTTGCCTATCACATTATTCCTGTGACCATCATTTCTGTGTTATTTGTCGTTGTTGGTTTTTCATTTAAGACAGGGTTATTGTATTAATTTAGGCCAGCAATCCACCCCATCGGACTGCTGGCTTAGTAAACTACAAATCAGCTAAAGTAATTTCATCAAATGTATAAAGTTGACCGCCGAACTCTTGTATAAATACCTCTGCATCAACTTTAGCGCTAAAGCTACCCAATGTTTTACCCATAGCACCAGTTTGACTTGAACCAATAACAAACCATGCATCTTTAGCGTTAACAAAATGGTCGTCTGTTGGTGAACCCCACGGGGTTTTGCTCATATCATGAACAAAAACTTCTTTTACCTGGCGTCTATTTTCTGGTTGTAAAATATAACCAAATAAATCACGAGTTGAACAAAATTTATTTATCGAGTCCTTGTTTGATTCATAGCTTTCCCCTTTTGGTCCAGGGAAATTACTAATTGTCATACCACATAAATGACAGCTATCTGCTTGTTCAATTTGTACTGCGTGGTGAACCATAACCTCTCTTTCTGATTGAGCATTGCAACCAACAGTTAATGCTAGTAGTACTCCTAATGACAGCGCTTTTAGTTTTGAGTTAAACATAAATATATCCTTATTAATTGAGTTAAACTTAAATGCTTTAGTATTTTTATTTTTAGAGTCTTTTACGGGAAAGTATCAAACTTGAAATAATCAAGGGACCGACAACCCAAGCAAGCATGATTAATATAAGTACAGCAACCGATTGGCTACTGTTAACAGCGACAGCAATGATACCTGTCATATCACTTGAATCTAATGCTGCAAGATTTACCAAACGAAATACATCCGCAGGATTAAACATCATGACGTTCACTAACCCTTGCTGCGTGATACCCTCGTCTATTCCCACAAGTGTTGCCAAAAGAGCAAGGTCAAACACAAGTACAAAGAAGAACCACACTATAAGTGCGACTCCAGCTGCTTTTGATTTTTCATTTACCGCAATACTAATGACATAAGCAATGCTGATAAAAGTGAAGCCCAGTAATGTAGCGGTCACAATGAACAAGCCAAATGCTGCAAGTACATCATCAAACCCATACTGCATACCGATCATAACGGCAGCACTACCAAAACCGAGCAACGTAGCAAGGGCAATAATGCAGCCTTGACCAATAAATTTACCAAGTAACAACTGTCCCTTGCTCAACGGATAAGTCAGCAGTAAGAGTAGTGTTCCTGACTCCTGCTCACCGACAAAACTGTCGTAACTAAGCAACAAGGCAATTAATGGGATCAAAAATACAGCTAAGCTAGACAAGCTTGCAATAATGGATGGGAGCGAAACAACCCCCGTCCCACCAGAAGCGGCAGAGCCGTAATAACTTAACCCAAGAGATAGAATTGAAAATACAGCTGTAATTGATACAAACCAACGATTTCGTAATCCATCTTGAAACTCTTTCATCGCGATTGCTAAAATAGAATTCATTACACAGAACCTCTCGCAGTTAAATAGAATTGGTACAACTGATCTAAACTAGCTGGTTCAACGTGCACATCTGCTAATTTGTCGTACGACATTACCTGTTTCAATACTTTTAACTTGTCTTCTTCTTTTACATACAACAAAGCATCTTCTTCACCGATGATGTAGCGCGCTAATAATGAGTCTGTCATTAACTCTTGGTTTATGCCCTTGGTTTTAACTACAACGGGTAAACTCGCTCTTTCACGTAGCTGAACTAAAGAACCCACAGCTAAAATTTGTCCGTCAGCCATAATGAGTGCCCTATCAATATGCTGCTCTACCCCTGGTAAAACATGAGAGCATAAAATAATACTCGCTCCATTTTGCTTTAACTTATCAACCGATTGATAAAACTCTTGTGTAGCGGTTGGATCTAAACCTACAGTTGGCTCGTCCAGCAAAAGTAACTTAGGGTGTCCAAGGAATGCTTGCGCCAGACCTAACCGCTGCCTCATTCCTTTCGAGTAGGTTTTAACTTGGCGTTTCATCGCATGAGTTAGCCCCACTTGTTCAAGAAGTTCAAATACTTGTGTTAATTTCACTGACTTTAAACGTGCAAAATACGTTAATACCTCAATACCTGTTAGATGATCATAAAAACTTACGTTTTCAGGTAAATAACCTATATTGCGCCTATCTTTCCATGCCTCTTTAGATTGCGGGTCTCGACCAAAGATGGTGAGTTCTCCAGATGTTGCTTTTTCGATTCCCAAAATCAACTTCATCATAGTTGTTTTACCTGCACCGTTATGGCCGAACAAGCCTAATACTTCACCTTCTGCTAGCTGTAATGAAATTCCGTTTAATGCTTTAAGTTGTTGAAAGTGCTTACTGACATTTGTCATAGATACGATTGAAGCTGTCATAATTCGTTATTTCCCTCATTTTTTTTCTGTATATTTTGAGAAGGAGAACTGTTACTTACTTGTAGAGAAATAGTATCTCGCGCCATAAGAGGATAGCTGTCTTTAACACCCCCAGGCTTTAATACTGGAAACTGTTTTTGTACCCAACGCAGTAACAGGACTGATGGACTATCAAGTAGTACCTTGGCTTCAGGATACTCCCATACCATCTTGTCAATACTGTCATTAGGTTCAAATGCAGTATCACCTTTACCATCATGATCGAGATCCCAACCAAGATAATTACTCCAATAATTACCGATACCATCAAGACTCCATTCTTGGCGTTTATTGGATACATATTTAACCTGCACGTGGTTATTAATAAAATTATTACCATATATTTTAGTGTGCTCAGAGCCGGCAGTAAGATGAATACCTATTTCAGCCGTATCTACCGTATTGTATTTGATGGTGTTATAACCTGAGTTATAAACAAATATCCCCTTACCATCACGACCTTGAACCTTATTTTCAGGCTTAATCCAAACATCTTTAATATGGTTATTAGAAATCTCAGAAAAGGTAATAAAGTTCATCAGGAAACCATAATCTTCAGTATTAAAACTTCTATTTCCAGATACCACTAATTTACGGGAACTCATCAATGCATATCCGACATGGTTATTATACGAGTAGTTATTTAAAACTTTGTTGTTATGTGAATACATGTAGTGCACACCAAAACGAAGATCGTGCATGGTATTGTTTCGTAGTTCATTCTGTTGACTTGAGATAATATACAAGCCATCGCGGGTTTCACTTATCGAATTTCCTTCCACTAGTGCTTTTGTCACCATTGAAAGTTGAATACCATTACCACGATCTGCCAAACGCAGTGCTGCATTACCTTTTACGACATTATTTTTAATGAGTACGCCTTGACTACGCTGGATCCAAATACCAAATCCATCACCTGATAAATTGTTATTTTTAACAGTTATATTAGTCGATTTTTTATCGGTATAAATACCTGAATTTTGCGCGGTTAAATCACTCCCCCAATTTGTGATAGTTAGATTTTGTACAGTGATATTTGAGTTACGAAGTTCTATAGCATGACCTACACCATTAGCATTAATAACGGTTAGGTCGTCTTCTATTGTTAGATTTTCGCCTATGATGGTAATAGCGCGATTAACGATAAAATTACCTTTATATTCTCCTGCAGAAATAATAACGATATCGCCATCGATGGCAGAGTCTAAAGAAGATTGAAGATCGTCGGATATTGAAACATAAATATTCTTTGCTTCGACCGTCAATGATAAACAAAGAGATAATATTACTGATGTGAATACATAAAATGCATGTTTAGCCATTAACACTCACTTTTTAGTTTCAAAAATGAAACAACTGTTAAATGATTACTTAAAATCAAGAAGTGAGAAGACCTAAGCACTTCTCACTATGTATACCTTAACTAGATCTTATTTGGCTATGCTTCAACAAACATACGACCACGCATTTCCATATGTAACGCATGGCAGAACCAGTTACAGTAATACCACTGCACCCCCGGTTTATCTGCTGTAAACGTAATTGATGCTGTTGCTTGAGGGCCAATTTCCATTTGCACGCCGTGGTTAGTTACACAAAAACCGTGTGTTACGTCTTCAACCATATCAAGATTTGTAACAACAACAGTTACTTCATCACCAAGCTTAACTTTAAACTCACTCATACCATAAATCGGGGCAACAGAAGTCATATAAACACGTACTTTTTTACCATCTCGAATGACTTTATTGTCCATCATCAGGTCTACACCATCGCGTTTTGCAATCGCAACCGTTTCAGCAAACATTGGATCATCTCGTGACCATAGCTTGCTTGGTTTAATTTTACTGCGATGAACTATCATACAATCATGCGGTTCTGCGAATGTTGGTCCATCATGTACCAGTTTCATCTCATCACCAGAAATATCAATTAACTGATCATTTTCTGGACGTAAAGGACCGACAGGTAAGAAACGATCTTTAGAAAACTTACACAATGAAATTAACCACTTGCCATCAGCGTCACGTGTTTCACCCTGCGATGTATGGTTATGACCAGGTTGATAATGCACATCAAGTTTTTGTTTGATGTAATTCACTTTTTCACCATTATGAGCTCGAATAGCTTCTTCAACGTCCCACTTAACAATTTGGCTATCAAGAAATAAGGTTGTATAAGCATAACCACGGTTATCAAATGCAGTGTGTAGTGGACCTAAACCTAGTTCTGGTTCGGCTACAATGGCATCCCGCGGTTTAATCTTGTCATTGAATAGATCAGGCAGACGATCAATAGCAATAATTGATACTGTTGGTGATAATTTACCATTAGCAACAAAGTACTTACCATTAGGTGATGTGTTCATTCCATGCGGTGATTTAGGGACTGGAATATAGCGTGTTAATTTAGAGCCTTTACGACCATTAAGTACCGGTACATTGTTACCATTATAAGTTTTGAATTGACCTGCTTTCAATGCGGCTTCACAACGAGCAAGATCAAATACAACGACATGGTCTCGTTCGGCTGACATCATCTCACTAAGATTCATACCCATTTCAGAGTTGTAAGACGTAGATGCAAAATATTTACCGTCATAATCAGCGTCTGTGTTATCAAGATTACCATCAACCATCACTTGGAATGCCATCTCCATTGATTCGGCATCAATGACATTGAATAACGAACGATAGGTGCTAACATCTTCCATTGATGATTTACCATCATTGTTCATTGGAATTTCAAATTCGCCATTACAAATTATATATTTTGTGTATGGTACTTTTTGAACACGTAAACCATGTACAGCTTGAACATTTGGAACTGTGATAATCTTATCCGCTTTCATTACATCACAACGAATACGAGCAACACGTGAGTTAGCTTTATCGTTAATAAATAAATGCTTACCATTATAGCGACCGTCAGTCATGCTCATGTGAGGATGGTGAGAGTCACCAGCAAGCAGATGGGCACTATCACCTTTAATCCGTTTACTTTCGTCAGTAAGTCCCCAACCAGTTGCGCTATCTATATTAAAAACAGGAATACGCATTAACTCACGCATAGAAGGTAAGCCCATGATGCGAACTTCACCTGAATGACCACCACTCCAAAAACCATAGTATTCATCCAATTCACCCGGATGAACAAATGGACTATTTTCATATTCAACACGCTTTGCTTGCGCCATTGATGAAAACATTGCAGCACTCATTGGGGCTAAAACTGCACCAGCCCCTAATGCTGCAGTTTTGGTGAACAAGCTGCGACGATCTGCATTTTCTAATGTTGCATCTTCAGATATTTCAATATTATTTTTATTATCAACCATAAGACTCTCCGTGATTTCTTGCATCTATAAAATTTAACTTTCCATAACTATTATTTCTAAATCTAGGTATTAACGATTTTAATAATTTGGTCACTTTTTATCTTTTGTTTTTTTCTTGCTAATTTTTTTAATGGTGGGCATTTTTCATCATTAAAATAAGTTACTTGGCAATCCAAACAATAATGACATTCACGCATATTAATTTCGCCATTGGGTTGTATTGCCTGAATTTCGCATTCTTTTGCGCAGGTTTTACATGGTTGACCACACTCAGGACGACGTTTTAGCCATTGAAATAAGCTCATGTTACTGCTTACCGATAACGCAGCGCCTAATGGACAGAGATAGCGACAAAATGTTTTTCGATTAAATAAACTTGATAGAATTAACAAACTGGCCCATGCGATAAACGGCCACTCACGGTCAAATTTTAATAAGAAGGTTGTTTTGAAAGGTTCGATTTCAGCAAACTGCTCTGCTGTCGCCAATGAATCAAGTGACATACCAAATAGCGCCAATAGAATCAGATATTTGATTGCCCACAAACGCTCATGAACAGCATAAGGCAACTCAATTTGAGGTAATTTAATATAGCGCCCAAATACATTAACTAACTCTTGCAATGCACCGAACGGACATAGCCAACCACAATAAACCGCTCGGCCCCACAACAACATAGTGACAGCTGCAGAGCACCATAAAATGAAAATAACTGGATCGAGTAGGAACAAATCCCACGAAAAATCATGCATTAGCGCCTGTAAAAAAGTAAATACATTAACAATAGATAACTGACCCCCCCACGACCAACCAATAAAAACAACAGTAATAACCAAAAAACAATGGCGCAAGTTATTCATAAATTTAGGGTGTTTTACTAACACATCTTGGAAAAACAATATAAGTAACAGCAACAGCATTAATAACACTAAAAGAATGACTTCAGTGTTACGTTCTTGCCATACTTGTTGAACCAGTGTTAGTTCAGGCTCGGGAATAATAGCGGGTGGTGTATCAACATATTTATCAAGCGGATTATATTGACCTTTAAAGCTATTAAATAAGCTGTCAACTGCACCTAATTGGCGGCGCACAAGTAATTCGAATTGCCATTCAGCACCGGGATCAAACTCTTGATGGGCTTCTATGCGAAATACTGACATTTCTTTAAATCTAGGCGCTCCATCTATAAAGATATCAGTGATACGCTCATGTTGTAGATCTCGAAATGAAATCGCATTATCTTTTTGATGAACTTGGATACGGTCAAAAATACCACCGCGTACGTAACCAGATCCTTTAAATGAATAACCGTTACCAAATACGCCAATAAGGTGCTCACCCTCTTTTAGTTTTGACATTAGCCATTGATAATCACTCTCACTAAATAAATTTTTCCCTATAGTTGGAATATCTATTAATGTGTAATAAATCTCAGCAAACATATCTTTCTTTTCATCAAAATTTGCTTCATTGATATGTTCAACTTCAGTACCGGCAAAACTATCATCAATCATTTCTCGGCTAAGATAGAGCTTTCGAATAGAGCCATCACCCGTTAGCTGTGTCCAATTCGCATTTTCAAAAACATCAGTTTTTATCGTTGACTTTGGCTGAATGATTTTGTTAGAACTCTCGATAATACCCAATGCTAGTGCAACTTTTTTTGCTGCTTTTGTTATCCCAACATTCATAACCATTACGGTCACGGTCGCACCGGACAACCCGTCAATAGCAACAATTTGCTCACTTTTATTACCACCAACCTTTAACCTGTCAGCAACAGACAGTCCAGTGTATTGGTCTGTAAAAGCCCATAACTTGCTTTCAGGTATTCCTGCTAGAATAATAGGTTCGTGATGTTCAAGTACTTTAGCTGTAAGGTATGTGCCTTTGGGATCAATAGCGACAAGCATGTTAACAGGCTCGCCCGAATAGGCTGGGATTTTTGCTATATCGTTTGTTTCAAAGGCATAACCTAATATTTTATCATTTTTACGAATGGTCCAAACTGGATAACCTCCTTCTTTTGTAGGGGTTTTATCTGATATGTCAGTTGCATCAGGAAACTGCGCCTGAATAAACAGCATTGGATCTTTTGGAGGGCTTACAAATAATGCATAGCTCGGTGGAATAAAAAATGTAGACAATAACAGTGCAATGATAACAGAGTAAGAATACAAACGGGATTTACCATTTGCATTCTTAAAAAGTAAAATTTGTTGCGATATATATTTATTATTTAAAAGACTATATATGTTAGACAAAAGCAATCCCTCACTAATTTTGCAACATATAACATACAAAGTTGCAATTAATTAACTGAGATAGTAATTATCTATTTGTGGTTAGAGAATGACTTTAGTCAATTTTAAATCAATAAGGGGCAATATCTAAATACTCTGAATCATAAAGCTGACTTAGATCAGTAATTGCCAAATAATCATGTAAGAAATACTAAGGAATTTCTAACCGTTTAAGCAAGCGGTAAAAATTACTTCTATTTATCCCTAATTCTTCAGCCGCTTTAGCAAGGTTACCATTAGTGCCTTTGATTGCATTTGAAATCAGTTCAGCTTGAAACACATCAATAGCCGATTTCAGAGAAGTATATTCATCCGGACTCACTGATATAGAATTGGTAATTTGGCTATTTCTCTGTGTTATTTCCATATCATGATATTCAGCTTGAATTGAGTTTGAGTAAACTTGATGTGTCTGGCTAATATCAAAATGCTGGCTATCAAGCAATATAGCTCGTTTATCTCGACCTTGTTCTGCAATCGCTTTTAACGCTGCACGACTTAATAAGTGTTCCAGCTCACGAACATTACCAGGCCATGAGTAACTTAACAAAATACTCTTGGCAGGATCTGATAAACGGATCCCTTGTACACCTAACCGTTTCTGGTTAATTTCCATAAAGTAGCCCGCTAACTGTAATATATCCCGTCCTCGTTCTCTTAATGCAGGTACCTTGATCGGATAAACACTTAACCTATGATACAAGTCGGCACGAAAGCGACCTTCTGCAACTTCTTTCTGTAAATCACGGTTTGTAGCTGCCACAATTCGCACACTCGTAACAATAAACTGATCGCTACCAACACGCTGAATTTCACCACTTTGTAAGGCTCGAAGTAGTTTTGCTTGAATTAATAAAGGTAATTCACCTATTTCATCCAAAAATAGTGTACCGCCATCGGCAATTTCAAATTTACCCGTTCTATCATTCACCGCACCGGTAAATGCACCTCTTACATGCCCAAATAACTCACTTTCAGCAATGCTTTCAGGTAATGCAGCACAATTAACATAAACAACAGGACCAGATGACAATCCTGACATATTATGAATCTGCCTAGCCACCAACTCCTTACCGACCCCTGTTTCGCCTTCGACCAATACGGTTAAGTGCGATTGAGCAACGATACTAATTTCATTTTTCAGTTCTTTCATTACGGCACTTGAACCAATGATTTCAAATTTACTGTTATCAGAAACAAGTGTTTGGTTAACTAATTTTTGTTGTTTATTTAAATCTGTTAATGCTTTAATACGCTCAGCCGCTTTTACCGTCGCTTCTGTTAAGCCAATAAAGGTACTTAATTTCACCATATCAATCGTATCAAATGAACCAGTTTCTAATGCATCAAGCGTTAAGACCCCCCAAGGTTTTCCATCAATATTAATAGATATCCCCATGCAATCATGCACATGTAAATCAACACTATCGATGTCGACAAGACCATCATAGGGATCCGGTAAAGGAGAGTCTGCAGGAAAGCGGATCGGCTCGCGGCTATCAAGCGCAGTATTAAGGCGGGGGTGATCTTTAACCAAAAAACGACGTCCAATCGTGTCATGACTTAATCCATAAGTAGCCAAAGGTCGTAAAATATCACCTTCAAGACGTAATACAGCCGCCGCATCAAATGGAAAAATTTTACGCATTGCGATTAACAAACGTTCATATCGTTGCTTAGCAGGAAAATCTTTAGATAAGTCAGAAACAATAAAAGTTATACCTTCATAAAACAGAGCGTTAGTAGTCATTATGACTCCTTAGATATCAATTTAACATCCGTGAATTGAAGTCATATTGACACAACAATATATCAAAATCAACTAATTCAATAACTTACAAACTGGCACGCATCTTGTACTACTATGGGAGTAACACAAAAAATAACTCAGCATTAATTTAGTAAATCCTTTGCAGTTTATTACTAAATACATGTTCATAACTATAACAATAATCTAATTGATAACCAGGAGGAATCAATGTCAGATAACTTCACTAAAGGGATGGCAAGGAATATCTACTACGGTGGAAGTGTATTCTTTTTCCTGCTCTTAATGGGTCTTACCTTTGATACCATGCTAGAGCTACCCGAAAGGGATCACCGTGAGAATATCACCGAAGCAGTAGCACACGGCAAAGAGCTATGGGAAAACAATAATTGTATTGGTTGCCATAGCTTGATGGGTGAAGGTGCTTATTTTGCCCCAGAGCTTGGTAATGTCTTTGTCCGTTATGGTAACGGTAACGAAGAAACATTTGAAGCATTTATGCAGAGTTGGATGGCAATGCAACCGCTTAGAGTGCCTAATCGTCGCCAGATGCCGCAATTTAATTTAAGTGAGGAAGATGTTCATGATATATCTAAATTCCTTATTTGGACATCTCGCATTGACAATAACAACTGGCCGCCAAACAAGCAGGGGTAATTAGACATGAAATTCGAATCTCAAAGTGTTGCGAAGCCGTATTTCATCTTCGCCTTAATCCTCTTTGCTGGTCAGATCATATTTGGCTTGTTAATGGGAACTCAATATATATTCGGTGATTTTTTAGCTGACTATATTCCGTTTAACGTGGCGCGTATGCTACACACAAACATGCTGATTTTGTGGCTATTATTTGGTTTCATGGGGGCATCTTACTTCCTCGTTCCAGAAGAAGCTGATACCGAGCTATATAGCCCACTACTAGCAAAAATACTGTTCTGGGTGTTTGCTGTGGCAAGTTTAGCAACCGCAGCAGGTTACCTATTTGTTCCTTACGCTAAGTTAGCTGAAATAACGTTTAACGAGTTATTGCCAACAATGGGACGTGAGTTCTTAGAGCAACCAACTATTACCAAAATTGGTATCGTGATTGTTTGTCTTGGTTTTGTATTTAACCTTGGTATGACAATACTGAAAGGCCGTAAAACGGTTGTTAACTTGGTGTTAATAACTGGATTAATCGGACTTGCAGTATTCTTCCTATTTTCTTTCTATAACCCTGATAATCTTGCATTAGATAAATATTATTGGTGGTTTGTTGTACACCTATGGGTAGAAGGTGTTTGGGAACTGATCCTTGGGGCAATCCTAGCATTTACTTTGATTAAAGTGACAGGTGTTGACCGTGAAATCATTGAGAAATGGTTATACATTATCATTGCTATGGCATTAATCTCAGGTCTGATTGGTATGGGACACCACTATTTCTGGATTGGTCCAGGTGAATACTGGTTATGGCTAGGCTCTATATTCTCAGCAATCGAACCTATCCCATTCTTTATGATGGTACTGTTTGCTTTCAATATGACCAAACAACGTCGTTTTGAACACGGCAACCAAATGGCGTTAACTTGGGCACTAGGAACAGCAGTAATGGCATTCTTAGGCGCCGGTGTATGGGGGTTCATCCACACACTTGCACCAATTAACTATTACACGCACGGTTCTCAAATTACAGCTGCGCACGGTCACTTAGCATTCTTTGGTGCTTATGCGATGATTGTACTAACAATTATCTCTTATTCAATGCCAATCATGTGTGGTCGTCCACAAGGTAATCCGGCAGGTGCTCAGCGAATAGAACGTTTCGCATTCTGGACTATGTGTATTGGTATGTTAGGAATCACTATTGCACTAACAATTGCTGGTGTTTGGCAAGTTGCATTGCAACGTATACCTAATGATGCAGAAGCACTTACCTTTATGGCAACACAAGATGCAATTACACCACTGTACTGGGCTCGTTTAGTCTTTGGAGTCATGTTCTTCATTGGTCTTATTGCTTACTTTGCAAGTTTCTTTTTTGGCTATTCAAAGCAAGAAGAAAGTAATCTGATAGCAACACCGACTGAAACTTAGTCATTAAGCACTCAAAGCACATACAAAATTAATTCTGTATGTGCTTTATTTTCTCTCACCACAAACAAGATAAATTGTTTAAAAGCAGAGGTGTATTATGGAAGAATGGGTTGGAGAAGTTTGGCATAAACTCATCACCAAAAGAGCCAATACAGAATACCCTGATGCTAGCGTGTCACTTAACTCTGTTTCAAGTCAACTCGCGCCTTATTTTCGTGCCCTTGGTGGCGAACATCATAAAGTCATTGAGGCAACATCAAGCTTAAAAATTAATTTCAAACGCAGTTTAATTCAACGTATTGCAGGAACCCATCAACGCACACATTTGTGTTGGCATGATGATCGTAGTATTCGCTTGCCTGCTAATATGGCTATTTTTCCGACTGAAGCATTAAATCAGCAAGCCTACTTTTGGCTAGCGGCATTATCAGCACAGCTCCCTAAGATCAATCATTGGTTTGTTGATAACCAACAAGCAACACTAACATTAATTAACAAACGTCCAGGTCTTAAGCGGCTGTACTTCACCTTAGTTAATGCATTTATACAAACAAGGCCTTCTATCGATGAATTTGAAGGTAAGCAGCTAGCACAAGAGCAAGCTGTTAGAAATGCATTATTAGCCCCCGGCAGTGTAGACGAGCTACCTTACGCCGAAAAAGACCCTTATCCAATTTTTCTGTGGTTATACCCAATGCCATTATCAAGTGTGACAAGTGTAGCCAGTGATGATGATAACTTAGAAGAAAATACAACACCAAACCAAGCAAAAAAAATCAAAGGAGTCAGTAAACAAGGCCATCGAGCTGACGATTCAAAAGAAACCGATGGATTACTCATGTTCATGGCAGAAAGCTTATTTACATGGACTGAACACATTGATTTAGATAGGCCACAAGAAGAAGATCTAGAACAAGATTTAGTCGGTGCGACTGAAGATCTTGATTTTATTACAGTCGCAAAACAACGCCGTTCTAACTCAGCAAAATTAAAATTCGACCTCGATCTGCCAGCCCCTTACACCGATGATTTAGCGTTAGGCGATGGTATTAAGTTGCCTGAATGGGATTATAAACAAGGCCGATTAAAACCTGATTTCTGTCTATTACAACCTATGCTTGCTGATGATGCACAGCCAGCGCCTGTACCACCTGAACTACACAGTACAGCGCGTAAGCTGCGTAATCAATTTAGCATCTTAAGACCACAGCAACAGTGGGTACATCGCCAACCATTTGGTTCTGAATTAGATTTAGATGCATATATGAATAGCGTCGCAGATCCAAACAAACACAGCAGCGAACAAGATTTATATATTAATCGAAGTAATACATTTCGTGACTTATCGTGTTTGTTATTAGCCGATTTGTCAATGTCTACAGACTCACACATAAATAATGATCAACGTGTGATTGATGTGATCAGAGACAGTATTTTACTGTTTGCAGAAGCACTAGACAGCGCAGGTGATCCGTTTGCTATTTATGGTTTTTCATCCATAAAAAATAAACAAATACGTTTCAACTTATTAAAAAACTTTGCTGAAAAATACACAGATGCAGCCAGAGGTCGAATTCTTGAAGTAAAACCAGGGTTTTATACCCGAATGGGGGCAAGCATACGTCAAGCAACCGAAGTATTATGTACCCAAAACACAGCACAGCGTATTTTACTTATTATTTCAGACGGAAAACCGAATGATATCGACCACTACGAAGGCCGTTATGGTATTGAAGACACTCGTCAAGCTGTACTAGCAGCAAAAAAACGAGGTATTCAGCCATTCTGTATCACCATTGATGAAGAGGCTAATGATTACTTACCCTACTTGTTTGGCGATCAAGGTTACTCAGTAATCAGTAATGCAGCAAGCTTACCTACGCTGTTACCCAAATTATATTTAAATTTAACATCTCTATCCTGAGGACAATGCTATGACTAAACCAAATTATTTACCCCAAGGTTCTGAAATAGAAATTTTCAATCATGCTGCAAGTAATAAACTGCCTGTTCTCATTAAAGGGCCTACAGGCTGTGGAAAGACACATTTTGTGGAACACATGGCAGCACAATTAGGTCGTCCACTTTACACGATTGCATGTCATGATGATTTAACCGCCACAGATCTCGTGGGCCGCCATTTGATTGGTGAAAATGGTACTTACTGGCAAGATGGTCCATTAACGAAAGCCGTTCGAGAGGGGGGGATCTGCTATCTTGATGAAGTCGTAGAAGCGCGTAAAGATACTACTGTTGTATTACATCCTCTGTCCGATCACCGCCGCATACTGCCGATTGACAGAACAGGGGAAATAATTGAAGCACACCCTGACTTCATGCTCGTTATTTCTTATAACCCGGGTTATCAAAACCTAATGAAAGGCTTGAAGCCGAGTACTCGTCAACGTTTTGTCGCTATGGAATTTAATTACCCTATTGCCGAACGTGAAGTCGTTGTCATAATCCAAGAAACAAGCTTAGACAAACAGACTGCACAACAACTCGTTGCGCTTGGTAACGATCTACGCCGCATGCAAGATTATGATTTAGAAGAAGCAGCTTCAACACGCTTATTAATTTACACTGCTTTAATGATTCAAAGTGGCTTAGATGCTAAGCAAGCCTGCATGTGTTGCTTAGCACAACCATTAAGTGACGAGAGTGAAACGATTAAAGCAATTGAAAAGTTAATTGATTGCCATTTTTAAGCCATAGGCTAGATGGTACGATTTACACTGCAGGAAGTGTTATGTCAAAACAGGCGGCATTAATTCAGCAACACGATGTTTCTCAATCGAATGTTGAGCACGATTCAAATAACGTTAGCCAAAATGCAGCAGATGACAAAATCCCAGGAAACATTGCGGTTTGGATTTTGATATATGCTGAATTAACCGAGTTTGGATTGTTTTTTGCTATTTTCTTGATTGCGAAAGCCGCTAATCCGATTATTTTTACCGAGGGTCCAACTCGACTACACACAAGCTCTGGTTTGATTAATACCTTAGTATTGTTAACCAGTAGTTTTTTTGTGGCGCGGGCTATTCATGCGATTAAGCAAGATAAACTAAAAGCCTGCCAACATTGGTTATGGCTTACTCTTTTTGCTGGAGCGGCTTATCTAGGCACCAAAACGTGGGAATACAGTATCAATGCTGACAATGGTATTGATGGCACCACCAACCTGTTTTTCACCATTTATTATTACCTAACATTCAATCACCTACTCCACGTTATGATGGGCATGTGTACTATCGCTTGGGTACTAGCGCGCAGTTATATTTTTCCTTATAGCAAAGATGATCATGAAGGTTTAGAGTCTGCCGCCTGTTACTGGCACATGGTAGATTTAGTATGGATAATGATTTTCCCACTATTATATGTTTTGAGGTAAATATGAGTCAAAAAAAACAAGATGAAATGCTAAGTCATCGTAAGATACTCAGTATTAACAAAATAAATGCGGTTTGGGCAATTTTGATTAGCTTAACCTTAACCAGTGTTTTTGTTTCAGAGCGAACACCGGAAGCGGCGTTAAGTATCATTGCAGCCTGCTTTATTATTGCTATCAAGGGTCAATTAGTTATTAATAAACTGATTGGTCTACGTTTCGAAAATCAGACCATTCGAGCCGTGATGCTATCGTATTTTTACATTTTACCTATGTTGTTTATTATTGGTTTTTTATTCCCAGATGCATTTTTGATATTTGCGATCAAACCATTACAAAGGTGATAACCTTCTTTTAATAACCTAGGTTACTAACTTAGCTAAAGCCTTACCAACCCGGTGCTAGTACGGCCATCATGACTTTATCGACAAACTCACCATTGCGAAAACCAGATTGCTTTTTCACGCCTTCATGAACATAACCGGCTTTTTCATATGCGCGGATCGCTGATGGGTTATTGGCATAGGCCGTTAATTCAATTCGGTGTAAACCCAGCGTGTTAAAGCCATAGTCGGAGATCACTTTAGTGACCTCTGTACCAATACCTTTACCCCAATAACTTTTATCACCAATAAGAATAAAATATTCACCCGAACGATTGAGTGTACTGATTGACGCAATACCTGCATAACCAATCAATTTACCGGATTCAGCACAGCAAATACCCAATGACACGCATTTTGAATTGCCATTAATACTTGATAACCAGGTTGAAATATCCGTTTGGGATTGCGGGTAGGCATAGGAAGATAAGCTAAATTTAGTCACGTCTCGGTCGCATGACCATGCGTAGAATTCGGCGGTATCACTCATATCGAGCGATCGTAATTGCACTCTATTTGTAACTAAAAACATCCTTTTATACCTTTAATATTTAACGCTAATTTTAATATATACAACATAAACTAACATAATTAGCGAAAATATAAAGTACAAGTCCCCTGCTCTCACAAGGGACTAATTTAACTTAAAGGCCACCCTGAGTCAGTTTCAACGGGTTGAGTAATTCACTCAGTTTCTCGCGTGATAATTCAGTGTGTTCTAGCGCCACATCAATAATCGCACGTTGTTCTTTGTAGGCTATTTTGGCAATTTTAGCCGCTAATTGATAACCGATAATTGGATTAAGTGCAGTCACTAAAATTGGGTTTTTATCCAGGGCTTGTTCTATATTCTGTTGCTGAACTTCAAAGGTCGCAATGGCTTTATCGGCTAATAGCACCACGTTATTGCTCAGTAAATTCAGGCTATTAAGTAGATTATTCGCAATCATGGGCAGCATGACATTAAGTTCAAAGTTTCCTGATTGTCCACCAACCGTGATCGCAGTGTCATTACCGATAACCTGCGCACAAACCATCGCCATTGCTTCTGGGATCACAGGATTCACTTTACCCGGCATAATTGAAGACCCAGGTTGCAGTGCTTCAAGGGCTATCTCACCAAGACCAGACAGTGGGCCAGAGTTCATCCAGCGCAAATCGTTCGCTATTTTCATCAATGATACTGCGGTTGTTTTTAACGCACCCGACAATGCAACAGCGGTATCTTGCGAGCCTATTAATGCAAATAGATTATCTGCGGGCGTAAATTCAAGACCCGTAGCAACACTTAATTGTTGATTGAATACACGGCTAAAGTCGGCATGAGCGTTAATACCAGTCCCTACTGCAGTACCACCTTGCGCTAAGCGCTGAATCACAGGTTGTAGCGCCGTTAAGTTATTAATATTTTGCTTAATCTGCGCGCTCCAACTATGCAGACTTTGACTCATTTTAACGGGCATCGCGTCCATTAAATGAGTGCGCCCTGTTTTAACAAAATGATCTACACTTTGCGCTTTAGTCCCAATGACTTGAACTAAATGATTTAATGCAGGTAATAGCTGATGAGCAAGTGCAAGCGCCGCACTCACATGAATTGTACTTGGGATTACATCGTTACTACTTTGACCATAGTTAACATGATCATTCGCACTGACTGGCTCGCCAGCGATTTCACTAGCAAGATGCGCAATCACTTCATTCGCGTTCATGTTCGAACTCGTACCGGAACCAGTCTGATAAATATCGACAGGGAAATGCTGCATCACATTTTCCATTTCAGACAAATTTTTACAAGCCAAAATAATCGCATCAGCAATCGTTGGGGATAGTAATTCAAGCTGTTTATTCGCTGCTGCAGCGCTAGATTTAATTTGTATTAAGGCGCGAATAAAACCGACGGGTAATTGCTGCCCGCTAATTGGAAAGTTGTTAACTGCGCGTTGTGTTTGCGCACCGTATAATGCCGATGAGGGCACTTCAAGTTCGCCCATACTGTCTGTTTCTATTCTAAAATTTTTCATTGTTCTCTCCATGATTATCAGATGAATGGCACTAACTCAATACAGTCGAATTAGCCTGCGATTAACGTAATTTAAAAAGGGTGTAGATTAAATACCTTGGTAATTTGCTTGTTTATTTGAATATAGTAAGCATTAAGTTGGTATTTTTTTTCTGTCGTCGTTGCTAAGCGTTGCAGTGAAAGTAGCGGCTTGTTCAGCACTTCGTAACAAGCTCGGCGCCAATGGTTAGGCAGCAGTTCATTATTTATTGAACGTAAAAGAAGTGCGAGTTGTGCTAAATATAGTGACCAGCACTGCTCTGCATCAAGCGAAGCTGCGATCTGATCACTTAATTGGAAGTAAGACAAAAATATGTCATGACGTTGCGGTGAATCAGCATGCTCAATAGCATTGCCAAGTTGTTCATAATATTCAAGATTGCAGCCGTCACCTAAGGTATTTTTAATATTTAATGTCGACAAGTTCATCACATTTCCTAACATCTTTTTATGATAATGATTCTTATTATCATAAACGGTTTAGTTGGATATTCAAGGAAATTTTAAATTGCTAATGAATCTTTTGTATCAAGAGTTAATTAAATTAGTCCGTTTAAGCACGTTCAAGCTGCCGACTCAATTCAACTTCCGGCAATGGACGAGAAAACAGATAACCCTGAGCCAATCGGCAACCACCTACCTCTAACAATTTTCGTTGTCCCTCAGTCTCCACACCTTCTGCGACGACTTGCAAATTGAGTAAACGCGCCATAGTAACAATTACCTCAATCATTACCTGCTTACTCCCGTCATTCTCTAAACCATCAACAAACGAGCGGTCAATTTTAATACCATCAATCGGAAACTGAACCAAACGTTTTAATGAACTGTAGCCAGTACCGAAATCATCAATATATATTTGAAAACCCATCGTTCTTAGTGCTGACAAACGCTCTGTCACCACTTGCTCATTCATATCCAAGGCACTTTCTGTTAGCTCGAAACGTATACTCTCTGGTGCGACTTTTGCCTCGGTTAACAATTTAGGCAAAGCTTTCACTAATTGATCATCATGCAATTGACGGGGCGACAAATTAATATTCAGATAAAGCCCTGCATCTGGCTGTAATAAAGATAAACGACGAAAACTAGCCAATGCTTGGGTTATAACCCATAAACCTAAGGGTTGAATCAGCAAAGATTTCTCTGCTAGAGGAATAAAATGGTCAGGGGAAACCTGACCCAATTTAGGATTATACCAGCGCAGCAATACCTCAAACCCTCGAGTTCGGGCATCCTTCAAACAGACCACAGGCTGAAAACATAAACTAAACTCCTTTTTTTCCAACGCGCTATGTAGGAGATCATCAAATTCAGTCTGGCGTTGAATCTGCTCATGCAAGGCTAGACTAAATACCTGATAGTTAGCTTTACCATTCTTTTTCACTTCATACATGGCGAGGTCCGCATCTCGTAAAATATCCCTCGCATGCTGATAGTGAGGACCTAAAAAGGTGAAACCAATACTGGCAGAAACATGTAGAGCGATAGACGCGCCATCTAATAGAACTGGCTGAGTGACTTCACGCTGTAAGCGTTCAGCTAACAACTTAATAGTTTGTTGAGACATTTCCCCCTCAAAATAAATGACAAACTCATCACCACCGATACGAGCAATTCGATCTTTTTTACGTAAAATCTGCGTTAACCTATTCGCTATTTCTTGCAGAAAAAAGTCGCCAACGCCATGGCCATAGGTATCATTAATCTTTTTAAAACCATCAAGATCAATAAATAGCACCACGCCCCACTGTTTATTCTGTAAATATTTTTCCAAAAAATTCTGGCAAGCCGTCCGATTTAATAAGCCCGTTAAGGCATCATGGTTTGCTTGATAGCTCAGCTGCTGCTCATTAAACTTGCGATCGGTAATCACATCTAAGGTTCCTTGATACACGACACAATCATCATCACTTGTATTTAAATATGCATTTTCTGACAGCCAGATAGTATTCCCGTGTCGATCCTCACCTTCCCATTCATAGTTAAATACTTCTTTTTTCTCCTTTAACATCTGTAAAAATGCCAGGTAAGATTGATTCTCTCGATGTAACTGCCGACCAATATGCTCAACAGCTTGCTGCATCTGCCGTGGCTCTTCATAACCAAAAGCGCGAGCTAACGCCGGATTAACCTTTAAAAACTGTCCTTCAAGTGTTGCGCTATAGACACCTTCCACCACTTTTTCAAACAAGTTATGATATTCATTTTGTGCTAACTCTAGCGAACGTGTTTTTTCTCTGGCAAGTTCTTCAGCACGTATTCGTCTATAAAAGGTATGACGTAACAATAAGAGAAATAATAAAATGATTAAACTAATACCTGTGACAATCAGCGTAGAACGGGAGAGGTACCACCAAGGCATCGGCGGACTTAAATCAACAAACTGATATCGTAACTGCCAATTTGCATAATTTTGTGTAAAATCAATTCGATACCCAGGCATAGAGCTTTCTTGGTGTAACGAAGTAAACAGCAGTTCAGTATCTTGCAAACCTTCGCGGTAGATTTCTAAACCAAGATTCTGCCTTTGACTTAGTACTGGCCCTAAAAGAATTTCCATCGCAGCATCAAAGTGGGTCATCGCACTTACATACCCCCTCAGTTCAGAGCTCACCTCACCTTGCTCATCCAAAGCAAAAACAGGTAACAACAGCCGAACTTCAGGTGTTGTCGCTTCATCAAGCGACATATTATCACTGATCACTAACTGCAAACTATTATCCCTCGCAGCTAACGTCATCCCCTCGCGAATACTATCAATATCCGCCAGATTAATTCCCAAGGATAAACCATTCATCTGAGCGGAGGCAGAATAATAAATAGGGTAAAACACCCCACCCGATCCGATTCGGCTAAAACGAAAATCAAAAATTCCGGTATCAAAGGCTTCTCTAATTAAAGTCGGTGCTTGTTGAGGAGTCGTTTTAGGGATCCACTCATACACAACAATACCGTAATCACTTAGCGATGACTGAGCATTAAACAGATCAAACTGCTCGCGAGAAAGTTCAGGTTGGTAAGTCATCATACTTCGTAGCGCCACAAGATGTTCCTGCAAAGCATCTAGGTTACGCTGAGCAGTGCCGAACGCTAGGCTAGCATGTTGGTTCAGCTGCTCATAAACCCGTTCTTCCTCACTTTCCTGTAATGCCGCATATAAA
The DNA here is from genome assembly GCF_900120065.1 of Moritella viscosa. NCBI lineage: Bacteria > Pseudomonadati > Pseudomonadota > Gammaproteobacteria > Alteromonadales > Moritellaceae > Moritella > Moritella viscosa. Next base: position 100,455 of record NZ_FPLG01000139.1, on the reverse strand, counting down.
AAATATAAAGGAAATAACAATAAACACATTGTTATAAACAACCATAAACGGATATTTTGTGCCAACACTACTGATACCTACGGGTTAATACTCAAATCAGATGAGCATTATATTGATAATGAGAACCATTATCAATTACGTTTGTAAATTTAAAACGAACTGACCAGCTTTGTTGTACAACTAAATATTTCCTGCTGATATAATTAGCTATATGAAGTCATTTCAGTAAAATCTAACGTTGCAGTGACTCAGCATGCTCAATGGCATTACCAAGTTGTTTTTAACATTAAAAACGTGCATTGATCTCTTTAGGTTTAAGAAACTCAAGGGGTTTATCTAAAATATGCTGATAAATGACGTTATAGACTAAAACATTTTTGACATAACGTCGGGTTTCTTTATAGGGAATCGCTTCGATCCAACTATCCATCGTTAAGCCTTGATCTGCCCTCCCGTCTTTGCTACCTTGCCAGCGGTTAACTCTATTCGGACCCGCATTATATGCTGCAGTTGCCAGTACCCGGTTCCCTTTATAGAGCTTAAGTAAGCTATCAAAATAGGCTGTACCTAACTGTACATTGATATCGCCATCGGTTAATTGTGCTTTCTTCTTATAATTTTTCAACCCAATTTTCCGTGCAGTCTCTTTTGCCGTTTGCGGCATCAGTTGCATATAGCCACTAGCCCCAACTGGAGAATTAGCAGACTCGTCAAAAGAACTTTCCTGGCGTGTAATGGCGTAAATATAGCTTGAATCGAGTTGATATCGATCGGCATTAGCATAAAACAGCTGTGGTTTAGCTGCAGGGAAACGAATATTCAAGGCGTCCCAACTTTTAGAAAGAATACTGGCAACGACCGAAAGATGAGCCCAACCTTTTTGGAAGGCAAATAAACCTAACTGCCTTTGCAAATTGCTACCTTGCTCGCGAATTAAAGCCCGCCACTCACGTTTAAGTAAATGCCTATGTTGATGGAAATACAGCTCATCAATATGTGCTAGTTGTGTTTGTAGATGATCTAAGCTTTGTACCTGCCTGCTGACCATATTGGCATTAAACTGGTAATCTACACCTAATTTCTGCGCGGCCAAAAAGCCGTAATAATTACGCTCAGTCGCGATTTTTTGATAAAGTTCATCGGCCTGACTTTGTTGCCGTTTCTTTTCCAATACCCGTGCTTGCCAATACAACCATTTACTATCGAGTTGCTTAGCCTCGCTCAGCTGCATTAGCCAATATTCTATATCGGCCCAATTATTAAATTTAATCGCATAACGGATCCTACGCTCCATTAATGACACATCCCCTAAAGCCAAAAGCACTTTATCTAGCCAAGGTAACAATTTAGTTTCATTACGGATCATAATGCGCGATATAAGATATTTTTTTAATTTTACTTGCTCTGCCGATGTAAACGATTTTTTACGCTCATAAGTGAGGTATACATTTAATCCTAATTCAATATCTTTTTTAGCAAGACGTTTGATACTCGCAACTAAAAAATCGCGGCTAGCATGCGCCTTGTTGTTAAATGAAGGGGTCTTAAATAAGGGGCTGTTTAATAACTTCGTTGGTGTTTTATGTAAGTCATATAATGGCTTAGCCAACAGTTCATTTTCCTTGTCCATTAAGGTGATTAAATAGGACATAAGTGATGTTTTATTATTCGCATAAGCTAAGTGAAAACGCTGAAAAATTAATGCCTGAGATATTTTTTTGCTATTAAGATAATACTCTAAGACGCTATCACAAGAATTCGGCAAGGAAAATCCCGTTAACCAGGTTTTTTGCACATCTGGCCAAATTTCATCAGCTTGCTCGGCTGCTAATCGCGCCTGAAAATGAAAACATTTCAAATCGAGTGAATTGGGAAGTTGCGGATAAAAAGACAGGTACTCACTCCAATATTGGTTTTTTGCTAAGTAATATAAATAGCTTCGCTGCAGATCATAACTCACGCGACGATCAGGGTTACCCTTTATAAAAGATGTCACTGCAACCAAACTGTTGCGGGTAAAGTGTGCTTTAAGCTGTTGGTATTCAAGTAGGTAGGTTAATGGGTATGCAGGTATAAGCTTTGTTTTTTGTAACGCTTCGGACCACATTTGTTGTGCTTGTAAGTCTACAGCTTGCGTATAGAGGCCTCTTTGCTGGCTCCACGTAAGCGTACTAGCTAAACTTGAAAATGATAATAGAAGCAAAGATATAAAAAATATTTTCATCGATTCATCCATGAAACGCTCTGCTTTAGCGCAGCAACCTAAACACCGATACTGTATGTAATCGGCTCTGTTCTTTTTTAGTGTAGATGTAATTAAAAAAGTTCATTAATCTACGAAAATATAATAACCTTATTCGAATTGCGCAAAGAGGGGAATCGCCTTGGTAATCACACGGCTTAGCGTTATTGCACGGACAGGAATGCCTTGGAGTCATTGCACTAGCTGATAATCATACACATTAGATTATAGGGGTAGTGAAGGTATCTAACTGATACAATCACTACACCGTAAACTATATATTAGTCACCAATTTTCAACTCATACCCCTGTAAGAGGCTGCCATCATATTTGTAATAACTTCTAAAAGTAACAATGTTATTTTCAGCTAGATTTTTTATTGTTGGGTTTGCGCTTGATCTTAAATCTTCGATGAAAGCATCTCTAGCGTCATTTGAATTTATATAGTTAATAACTTCTTGTTTAGTTGAATCGCCATCTGAAAGAAATAGTTCGATAAATTTATCTTCATTTAGAGAATATGTTGAAGTTATATGACACTTATCATTAATCATGAAAGCCGAAGAACCTAAAAATGTGGTCATGAAATCAATTTTAGTCGGCGCCTGCTCTGTTGTTTTGGCAAACACAGGCTTTATGTATTCACAGAACTCTAGACTAGAATACTTTGGAGTAGAATCTGTATTTGATGGATCTAGAGACGTACATCCAGTGCTAATCATCCCAATTGTTGTAATAAGAATAGCATTTAAAATTTTATGCAAAGTATACCTCTGTTATTAAGTGTAAGAATAACAACTAAAACATGATTTGTAAGGAAAAAGAGCCTAACTGATGCCCCATCAATCATAATGGAATTATGTGCAGTGAGCATCATTTTTGTTGGACATCCCGCCTGCTACGTGCCTAAATTTGAGGATGAACGCATATAATACCCAAGTTATAGTTCTAATCTTCAAGAAAATAGATACAAAAAGAAAAAATAATTGAATAAAGTCTAATGCTTCAAAAGTAGATAATACATTAACTCCACCGTTAAATATTGAATACATGATCAAAACAATACTTATAATAAAAATAGCTGATTAGACCGCACACAAGTATGATGATGCTGGTACCAAAATATGATGAATAACTTTGCATTTATGCCTTAATTTTTATGAATGACTTTAGTTCTTATCTTACAATAACCGCATTATTAATGTAACACTAACTGAGTACTTTAAGTTTAGTTAGGCTCGTTGTTTTATATATTGAATTGATATTTTTATTTGGGGATTGTCCAACAGTTAACTTCAAATAACCTCTGGTATTGCAAAATGCCAGAGGTTGGCATAGCTGGTTTGGGAACTTATGATTGCTTTGGACAATAATGTGCATTGCGCAACAAATTTTTAACCACAACAGATTGAGTGATTGATGTAATAAGCTGGCATATCCATTTGGTTTACGCTCCAAGTTGCAAACTTCCTATTTATATTGATGTATCAAAGCTTCTTTTTTCAACCATTTGATAAACACAGAAATGCGAGACTTTCTGATTGAACCTGAATGATATACTGCTGAGTACTCAACTCCTGGTAGTAGGCTTATATCAAATGGCTTTACGAGTAACCCTCTTTCGATAAAGTCTCCAGCTAGGCTATCTGTTCCTGGACAGACACCATGACCTGCAATTACCGCATTTAACCCCATATCTATTGTTTCAACTTCCATCGACTGAAAAGCTCTTTTTTTAATATCGACATTAGCTTTTTGGAACCATTCTTCCCAAGAGAAGTGGTGGTTTCGAATCCCTTTAATCAACCAACAATCAAGAAGATGCTTAGGCTCGGTAAGTTTCATATTGTTAGCAAGTTCTGGAGAGCATACTGGAAACACTGGCTCATCGAACAAGTGCTCTCTGACGAGGGATGAATCGTCATTACTTCCAACCTCACCGATTGCTACATCAACTTCACCTGCAAGTCCTACTTTCGGTTTAATAGAAGAGCTAATACGTATGAGTGTTTCGGGGTACTCTATAGAAAATTTCCACAGTCTAGGCATTAGCCATCGGGAAGCAAAAGAAGGCGTTGTAGCAACCGATAGTACACCTGCTATCGGCTCGGGCTGAGTAGCGTTTAATCCCTCGGTAATTATGTCGAACGCCTGAGATACTTTTTCATAAAGCCTCTTACCTTCAGCCGTAAGCACCATATCTCGCCCTTTACGAATGAATAGTTTACAGCCTAATTCTACCTCAAGTTGCCTTAACTTCTGACTGACCGCAGCTTGGGTAACACATAATTCATATCCTGCTTTGCTATAGCTTCCCAGTCGTGCAGCAGCCTCAAGATAACGCAGGTTACTTAAGTAGTGTAGTCTTTTGTCCATAAGCTGTTCTTATATGTCCTGTTAGAAACCATCGTTCGTAATTTATAAAAGCTTACTGGATAATAACTATAAAATCAAAGACCTTCAGGAATGTAGCTATATAAAATTTTGTCATTACAACCATTTGTGGGTTAAGGAGAGTTTATGAAAAAAATTGGATTAGTTGGAGGGTTGAGCTATGTCTCAACACTCGAATACTACAGGCTTATCAACGCTATGGTCAGGCAAGAACTCGGTGGACATTCCTCTGCTCGTTTGGTTATTGAAAGTCTGGATGAACGAGAGTTTTTGGATAAGCAAAAAGAAGATGAAACTGAAAAGGCTTGTGAAGAAATGATAGTTGATGCTGTCGGAAGCTTGATAAATGCTGATGCGGAAGTTATTGCCTTATGCGCTAACGGACTGCATCGTTTCGAAGCTGCAATAAGAGAAGCTCATGGTATTGAGCTAATAAATATTGCTGAATCTACCGCTGCAACTCTTTCTGGTCAGCACATATATCAAGCTGGTTTATTGGGCGTTAAGGCAACGATGGAAGGAGACTTTTATAAGGAGAAGCTTCTCAAGTATGGTGTTGCTCCAATAATCCCTAACACTTCAGAGCGTAACTTAGTGCAAGAAAAGATTGTATCTGAGTTAGTTCTCAATCAATTTACTTTGGAAACAAAAAATGAGTTCTACAGCATCATCGAACAGTTAATCGACCAAGGATCACAAGGTATTATTTTGGGGTGTACAGAGATCCCACTACTGATAACCGAACCGTTATGGCAGGGCATACCTTTGTTTTCTACAACAGAAATACATTGTAGAGCAATTGTTAACAGCGCATTGAGTCTCTAATCTATGATTAACTATCACAATTTCATTTCAGAACTACACAAAAGAAGCTATCAAGAGCAGAGTTCAACTTATCATTCGTGTCAAAAAATGAAAAATAACAATGTGGTCGAATTCAGAGCACTTGTGTTACTCGTTATTTTTTTCTCGGTATTATTGGCTATTTTTTGGAAATAGTGATCAATTAAACGCCTACGATTTGTATCCCTTGCAGGAATAGATATGCAAGATTACGGAGAAGTGACTATTGTTGCGCAATGCATAGAATTGGGAGTTTCCAAGCGATGATTCAGCTAAAAAAGTAGTGTATTTAGCGATCCGTTCAGCTTCAAAAAAGTGGTCGATGCCGATCCATAACTGGAAAGCAGCCATGAATCGTTTTATCATTGAATTTGAAAACCGATTAAAAGATCATCTCTAAAATGGTAATTACACAGAATCATTTACAGGGTCGATACCCATTCAACCTTTTATCCAAATATCAAGCTCATGTAAGCGGAGAAGAGCCCATATAGTATGATGAATTGAGATTAACGTTTCAAGCATAGGCGTATGCATCCTATGCCTCGACTTGTTAAGTTTTGGTATTTTGATACTGGCCAACTCCTAAACGAAGGCAATCTTCTAAACCTTCTGGAGAAGAACCACAATAAATTGATTGTATAAGCATGCTAGTTGTATGCATATCTCTAAAATTAATTTCAAAACCATGACCATTCCAAACATCACCAAGTTGACGTACTTGTGCTATTTCATGACCTTCGAACTTAATGAATGGAGTATATTTACAAATAACATATCCAACTTGGCTAGTTATCTCAGGCATCTCTTTTTTAGAATGAATGCCTAAATATTCACCTCCGACTTCACCTTGAAGACAATAAACACCTTTATCGGTTTTTAAATAAACCACATTAAACTCATCTTGAACGGTATTTATCAGAACTTGCTCAAGTAAAGCTCCCTGTAACTCTTGTAAAAGAGAACATGCTTCGTTTATCTCAATTTCATATTTTCTATGCATAATTTAGAAACTTAACGCCTTTAGCACAGGTCGTAGCGAGCAGGCGTATTTTTTGGAACAAAAAACATGACAGCTTGCGGAGATCCAGCACGAAGTGCGATTGTGCCTAAACTTGTTAGCCGCTTACCAGTCTCTAGTCGCAATAACATTTTCAATATCTACATCTGAAAAGCCATATGCCTTGACTATATATTCGAAACTATCTGCCATAGATTCTCGCGCTCCAGTTTCAAGTTCACTTTCGTTATCTTCAAACTCATCTTCGAGATCATTAATTTTATCTGTTGCAGCATGAGTTAGTATTAAAAGTGCCTCATTATTTTGAGGCTTTTCTGATTCAATATTTTCACACAATTCAATGAGTATTAGTTTGATTTTGTCTACGAGAAAATCAGGAAAATACCCATCCGAATACATCTCCTCTAAGAACTTATAGTTTTTCATTGTATCGTTATTCATAAGACTTCCTATCTATAATTTTGACGGCTAACGCCTCAATTTTCGGCGAGCGTCAGCGAGTTCTCCCACGAAGTGGCGAACAACATTGACTTGTTATAGAGTTTATTATTCACGGATTAACTTACCCGAGTCCCAAAATTCGTTGACCTTAAGCCACCATCGCTTTGACTCAGTCAATAAATAAGCTTCAATTGAAACTGCATTATTTTCTCCTTGCAGTTTCTCAAGAAGACCAACAGTCGCAGCTTCTTTGACGTAAGCACTGCCTTCAATATGCCAATGCTCAACGATCAAGAATATTTCTTTTAACTCATCAACTTTCCTTGCTTCAACTAGCGAGGCGATATGCCTTGATAGCTCACCAAGAACTAAATATAAGGGAAGGTCATTCTCATCTTTCCACTCTTCGAGGAATTCTTCCCACAGAGGAGTAAAACTTGGAGAAGCCTTTAGAATTGGCGGAAACATTTCATCTTTATCGATCATGATGTGCCTAGGCCCTATAACGCTCATTTAAGGGCGCTGATAATTGTTTGCTAAAATTGTGTAGCAAAGTGAAACTGAGTAAACTGTTATCAGTCCCACTTTAAATTATTGTTATATAAATACTTAACTCAGATTTATTTTTGATGTTAAAACATGGTCTTGCCATGAGCCCGATATTTTTAAATATGACTTCGCCATTCCTTCTTTTTGAAAACCTAGCTTGTCCAATAATTTTTCAGAACGGATATTTGATGGTATATAATTAGCCATAACTCTATGTAAATTGTATTCAATAAAGACATACTGTATTGATGCTTGAAGCATTTCAAACATTAAACCTTTACCTTGCTTCTTCTCAGAGATTGAGTAACCAAGATTACAAGCTTGAAAAACACCATGAACTATATTTGAAAATGTACATAAACAAATAATTTCAGATTTACTTTTATCAAAGGCAACAAGAGAAATTGAAGAGCCTAATTGAAAGTTTTTGAAGTTTAACTCAACACGTTTTTTTGTTTCTTCTAAACCAAAATATCCTGCGATTCTTGTTGGCTCCCACGGTGATAAATGGCTACGATTATCGCGTTCATATTTGACGAGTAATTCAACATCGTCAGGGTTTAAAACTGAAATAATCAAGTTTTCAGTTTCTAGTTCAGGAATCAATTTCAACTCAAATACCTCCTAGGTATACCAACGCCTCAAACAACAGCGCATAGGATGGCGTTGTTTTTGCGGGCTTTTTGTTTTAGCAAAAACGATGACAGCCGTTTATGCGTCTGATTGGTTTGCTTTGTTAAGTGGGTTATTCGGGGACGTTATGTGGTTTTTAAAATAACCATTAAAAAAGTACAGATATAACAAAAGTACAGACATAACAAAAAATAGCGTACCTTCCACCGCGCTAGTCACTGCCAAACCGAAACCAGCATATAACTCGGTTTTATAGATACTAACGCCAGATTTCAAAGCATATATGCCAATAGGTCTATTTTCTTGTTTCGGATTAAGTTGATATTTAAACAAATATCCACTATTTACTTTGGGAAGACCTCCAATGTAACTATTTTTATAACTATAGAAAGAGAGCACTTTATCAACACTTGAAGCTAGCACCACCCAACAACCGCAACTTTTTCCTCTCCACTTTACAGACTTAACTTTTCCCTCAAACTCTAATACATCAGCACCATTTACATACCACGGGGCCCAATCATATATCCCCTTAAAGTGTGCATACGAGCCGAGTAAAAGCGTACATGCAAAAATTATAACAAAAAGATTTGCAACTAAATTTTTCATGCGTAGCTTTCCTTGTTTAAAGTGTCCAAACGTTTATCCAATGAAAATCACTTATCGCTCATTTAAGGGCGCTGATAATTGTTTGCTAAAATTGTGTAGCGAAGTGAAACGGAGCAAACTGTTATCAGTCCCACTTTAAATTCTTGTTAGCATAACTTTAACCGCGAACTGCTGTAACAGTTACCTCAATTAAAACTTGTCCTTCGAGATCTACACCTAAACATGCTCGTTGAGGCCAATGCTGCTGATTTATTCCAAGCCAAGTTTTCCAAACAGAATCCATGATTGGTTTATCCGACATATTAGCAATATACACTTGAGCGGAAACTATTTGAGTTTTATCTGAAGCAAGCTCCAACAAGTTGCTTTGAATTGCATCTAAGGTGAGCTTTGTTTGCTGCTCAATACCAACTGAAGTATCTGAAGAAGTTGCGACAGTCCAAACTAAATCTTTATAAGCAGATGACTTGCTACGTCCATCGTAAATCCCACCTTTTCTCTCGATCATAGATACTTCCTTGTGCTGCTAACGCCGTGCTTTGCGGAAAATTTATCCGGCAACAGCACCTTGTTAAGCATCACTTTCGCATATCTCATCCAAAAGAACTCATTCTTCATATTCTGAATATTTTTCAATAAATTGGTTCAAAGTTTGTTGGCCTCCTTGGCGAACCTTGTTTTGGAAAAAAGAGGTCCATCCCAGAACTAACCCTATGGGTCCCATAGCCATTTGAGTCCATTTATAAAGATTGAAATTATCATAGTGTTTAATGATTTTTCCATCCTTAAATATAAACTCAGCATCGACTTTGTTGTGGACATGCCTACCGGTTTTAGAAAACACATATTTGGCTTCCCAATGGACTTTTCCGTTGTGGTCATCTGCCTGAATTCCCTCGAAGGTTCGGCTATTCGGATCTCCTCCTTTTTCTAAGAGCATGTGCCACATGGCTTTGGCCTTAGGGCCTTTTAATTGAAATAATGGATCAGAAAACTCAATGTCAGGGTGGTAACAATCATGCATTGTGCCATAATCTGATTGTTTGAATGCGTTATAAAACTTTTCAATAAGTTGTTCATTTTCGTTCATATTTTCCCTCCATGTTTAAAGTTAATTGTTAAGACAGCGCTGTTTTTATCAAATACTTGTGATGAACTACTGATGCTTAACGCCCTAATAATGGGCAAAAAATTGTTGGCTAAAATGTTGAGGAACGAAAACAGCCAACTATTTTTGTCCTTATTTATTAGCTTGTTATACGGTTTTACACCGAACTAAACTTAAGAAGAGTACGTCTGATAATTTTCATACTCCCAAGCCATATGTTTGGAAAGTTTGTTACTTATTTCCTCCCAGTTTTCACCACTACATTGGTCGAGAATTGCGTTTACTTTTAAGAGAACTGCATCCCAAGCGTAACAATCTAAAACAATGGCATTACTAAGGGAAGTATTACTCGTAACCATATCTGAAGTTAAAACGTGCAGTTGGAAATCATTACCTCCACTTTGGTCAAGTCCGATAGTAAAATTCATCCAGAAATCCACACGTTTTGGTTCTGGGAATATCCATGAATCTATTGGATCATAATCTGTGCAATCGAAACTGAGAATGATAGGTATCACGAACCCTCCTTAACCGTATAACGTGTATTTTACGGAATTCCGTATAATACCTAAAAAATCACTAGCGTTAAAGGGGTGGGCATTAAATTATTCTTCAATAACAACAGTTTACACAATGTTTATCATCGGTTGGTATTATCTCTTATTTGGATATATAGAATGCTTTTATTTATACTGGTCCGTATAAACAATGATAAAACAGATAAATCACCTACAAATCAACGATTTACGATTAAAACAATTTACAAAGAAAGCCAATCTAGATCTCTTGAAGTTACTAAACATTTATTTAATAGAACCCATAAACAAATGTATGGCAAATTGATATGAACATATTGTGAGTGAGTTGTAACTCTAAGCTGATGTATGGAATCCACACCTCCTTCGCCCATCTACACTTATGGATGAGCTTTTGATTTAGAGGATTCTATTATGTTAACCAAAAATATCATTGCCATCGATTTGGCTAAAATGTACTGCAAGTATGCTACATAAGTATTGATGGTGAATTACTTAGTAACAAAGCCCTAAATCGTCAGAAAACAAAAGAGTTTTTAGCAAAGGCAAAGCCTTCAATCGTTGCTGTGGTTGCCATTACTGGGGGAAGATACGCCGAGCAATTTGGTCATAAAATGCGGATAATCAATCCCAAAAAAGTTAAAGGGTACTTGGAAGGACACACAACAGATCGAAATGATGCACTTGCCATTGCAAATGCCGCTATTCAAATTGGTATCAAATATAGCCCAGCGAAGTCCCTAGAACAGCAGGCTATGCAATCTTTGGAAAGCAGTCGTCGTTTCCTATCTCGAAATTTAGTTTCACTTGGTCAGCATATTAGAGGGTCACTCCTGGGTTACGGAATTGCTAATCCCAAGGATGAAAAAGGGTTGGAAGCATCAGTTCAAACTGTTTTAGATGGGGAAACAAATATTCCTGCCAAGTCATCGGTGTGATGGCTATCCTTTGGGAGTAATACAAGCTGCTTAAAAATGGCCGTCAAGCTTCCGCGTTTATTGGACTAACGCCGAAGCAACATAGTTCGGGTGGCAAGGTGTTCATGGTTGGTATTGATAAGTGTGGAGGGATTAAAGAATTACGGTCTCTGCTGTATCTTGGCGCAATGTCGTGCCTTAGAAGGTTACCTGAAAAGCCGAGAACGAAAAAAGATGCTTGGCTACGCAAGATCGTTGAACGGATTGGCTTCAAGAAAACGTGCATAGCACTAGCCAACAAAATTGTTAGAACTGCATGGGCAATGCTTCGATATGAAACTGAATATAAACCTATTTTACTCGCAGCATTATGACCATAATAATTTAAGATTTTACAAAATGATGATGCATAAAAGGTAAGACCAACCTACTGAAAACCTGGCCGAAGTGTAATGCTAGAAAAGTTGTGAAGCCGATAAGGACGGTAGGTGCTCAAACATCAAAGGCTAGAAGGTAGCTCCTTCAAGAAGAAGCCGAATATACGCTCGCATCTTAACTTTATTGATTTGTCGCGTTGTAAATACGTGGATTCCATATACATTTAGGGGCAAAACCTTGCTAGACGATTTGCTCTCTTCACAATAAAGTTGGTCGTAACAAGGTTATCCAACATACTTTTAGCAATCAATGACCTAGATGCTGTTGCATAATGTCTCTCAACCTTTTTAACCCTTTTCCTTTATTCACGGTTTTCCAAGCAAGGTAAATGCCTGAGACTGGCTCCCTTTCACCTAGGTCAATTTCGACTAAATCACCCGAATTTAAATAAGATTGAATACGTGCTTGCGGCAGATAGCCTACGCCAATGCCAGCAATAATAGCTTGGATCTTGTGTTCAACTGAATTGACGTAAAAATGTCGACTCTGTTCAATAATGTTATTTGACCAAGGTATGGCAGTTCTTGCCGAGTCGTGCACAACGACGGTCCGGTAGTTATCAATTTCAGATTTGCTGACTGGGGCTGTAAAATTAACAAGCTCATGGTCTTTAGGTACAACGAATATTTTCTGCAGATTGCCTAAGGCGGTCACACTAATGCCTTGTTGATTCGGTATAGGCTCGGGTGCAGCAATAACCAAATCGGTGCGATCTTCAATCAATGCTTCCCACGAACCACTCATTACTTCTTCATTCATGTCTACTTCGATATTCGGATGCTCATTTAAAAACAGCGCTAATGGTTTAAGTAATAGCTGCATGTCAAAAAGAGAATCGAATGTGATATTTATTTTAGGTTCCCAGCCATGGGAGATGGTTTGTGTTTGCTCGGTCAGTTTACTCACAGCACCAAGTACCTTACGGCCTTCATCGAGTAAGTGGCGACCCGCAGGCGTTAATACCGACCGCCTACCCTGACGCACAAACAAAGTCACCGCTAGTTGTTCTTCTAATTTCTGAACTATATAAGAGAGCGCCGAGGGTACTTTGTTTAACTGCTCAGCGGCCGCGGCAAAACTACCACGACGATCAATCGTATCAAGCACCTGTAATGCTTCTATCGTTATCGGAGATTTATACATTCATCGCCTCTCTCTTCTTAGTAATTGTCACGCTTATACACGCCATCAATTGTTCAAATATTTTGAACATACTAAACAAATTTCAGCGGTTATTCCAATCCATTTAAGCGAATACAATGGCTACACACTTATAAGACATACTTAGAAACACATTAACGAATCAAAGAGAGCACAACATGAATACTTCAACAATTAAGAAAATATTAACATCAGATAACACTTTTTCGGCATTACCACTGCGCTTAGTTGCAGGCATTATTTTTACCGCTCACGGCGCGCAAAAACTGTTTGCTTGGTTCGGTGGTTATGGGCTCGAAGGCACAGGTCAATGGATGGAATCTATCGGCCTAGCACCGGGCTACTTAATGGCGATGATGGCAGGCAGTGCAGAATTTTTTGGCGGCCTACTGCTTATCCTTGGTCTACTCACCAGACCAACAGCGCTGGTATTGTCACTAACGATGATCGTCGCGATTTTTAGTACGCATATCGATAACGGGCTGTTCGTGAGCAACAGCGGTTATGAATTTGCCTTAGCACTGTTTGCAATCAGTCTGTCGGTAATGCTGCAAGGCGGCGGTAAATTATCAATCGATCGCCTTATCGTGAGCAAGCTTAGTTAATAAACCCGATGGCGCTAACACAACATAAATTAGGAGTATTATCATGGGATTAATCGTTAACGGTAAATGGCATGACCAATGGTACGAAACCAAAGGTAATAAAGGCCAATTTGAACGTCAGGCAAGCCGCTTCAGAGATACTATTTCAAATGAGGAAGGTAGCCGCTATCCGGCAGAAGCAGGCCGCTATCATTTGTATGTTTCGTTAGCGTGTCCTTGGGCGCATCGCGCTTTGATTCTTAGACAATTGAAGCAACTCGAAGATATTATCTCTATCAGCGTCGTTAAACCTGAAATGCTAAACAATGGCTGGGAATTCGGTGCTAATAGTGACGATAGCAACGACTACAGCGATACACTCTATCAAAGTGACTATGTGTACCAACTTTACCTTAAAGCAGCACCTGATTATGAAGGACGAGTTACCGTACCAGTATTGTGGGATAAAAAAACACAAAGCATAGTGAACAATGAATCAAGCGAAATAATTCGTATTTTTAACACTGCGTTTAATGAGTTAACGGGCAATCACGATGACTATTACCCAACTGATTTACAACCAGAAATAGACACCATTAACGAACGTATTTATGACACGATAAACAATGGTGTCTATCGTGCAGGCTTTGCCACGACTCAAGCAGCATATGACCAAGCCTTTGACGCACTTTTTACCAGTTTAGATTGGCTTGAAGCGCGACTTAGCAACCACCGTTATTTACTGGGTGAATACCTAACAGAAGCTGATTGGCGATTATTTACGACATTGCTGCGTTTCGATGCCGTTTATCATGGTCACTTTAAGTGTAATCGTAATAAGTTAAGTGAATTCCATCATATCAGTCACTATGTACGTGAGTTATTTCAGTTTGAAGGGATCGAAAGCACTGTCGATTTGGAATATACCAAGATCCATTATTACGCGAGTCATGACACAATTAACCCGACTTTGATTGTCCCGCGTGGCCCACAGCAAGATTTCACTGCACCGCATGATAGAAATCGATTAACAGGTAAAGTCTAGTGGGAGGAAAATACAATGATAAAACACTACCTTTTTCAGCAGATTGGCAAAGCAAACCACGGCTGGTTAAAAGCCAATCATCACTTTAGCTTTGCTAATTATTACAATCCCAAAAGAATGGGCTTTGGTGTGCTAAGAGTGGTTAATGACGACTGGGTTGCGGCAGGAACAGGATTTCCAGCTCACCCACACCGAAATATGGAAATCATTACTTTTGTACAATCCGGAGCTGTCACTCATCAAGACAATACTGGTAATAAAGGCGTGACCCTCGCAGGCGAAGTACAAGTGATGAGTGCAGGCTCAGGTATTACTCATTCGGAATACAATTTAACAAAAGAACCATTAACGTTATTTCAAATTTGGATTGAACCAAATAAGCAAAACGTAAAGCCGAGATGGGACAGCAAACTGTTTTCTGAAGATACAGATGCGGTTAATAATACCAAGCTCCCCCTACTCGTGTCTGGATACCCAGGCGAGCAAGATAGCGCACTCTTTATCAATCAAGCTGCGCGAATCTATGGTGGTAAGATTAAAAAAGGCACGCAATTTACTCACTCAATAGAACACCAAGCATATATTTTGGCATCAAGTGGAGAGTTTGAACTTATTGATAATCAAAGGGCTGTATTGATGAACAAAGGCGATGGCGCGGAAGTGACGAAACAACAGCAAGTCATGATTAAAGCACTATCCGATGCGGAAATAATCGTAATTGATGCACCAGCCCAATGATATTTTACTCATGTGCAGCAATAGCAGTAGCGATCAGACGATCGCTATTTTTTTAAGGCAGTTGGTTTATTTGTGTAAATGTTCCCGGCATATAAGAGCAATGTCATTTATTGAAAGTGGTTCCTGTGTTAACTCACAAAAATAACCGTCATCACGTTTAGAATTATGCATACAGGTATGACATTGACCAAAAGATTTAAACTGATTCGCTGACTGCACTGCAAATAGCAAATCATGGAGCGCTGTGTCAATCGTATTAAATTTCTTATTACTAAATTGTTCACTCGCTTGTTGCAGTAGTGGTGAAATCTGCAACCCATTAATCAACGCTAGGCCAGATTCTGTCACTTTAAGGTGTGCAACACGTTTATCTTTACTATCCGCTACTTTCTCAACAAGTCCTTTTTTTTCAAGTATTTTTAGTGTTTGAGAGACTGATCCCTTAGTCTGATTTAGATAATCTGTCACGCCCATTGGTGTGTCTGAATAACGGTTACATATTGACAGATAATGTAACGCTTCAAATTGGATAGGTTGCAAACCATACTCAAGCAAGCGATTACGTTTTTCACTGCGCAGCAGGCTAGAAAGGCGCTCTAATGTTTGTTGGATCATTAATATATTCATTAATATATAGTATCGAATAAACACTATATTTACAACCAAACCGTCAAATAAGGTTTCGACTCGATACAACATTGACAATACCGAATGCTAATGTAAACTTAGTATCGACTCAATACCAATTTGGAGCAAAATTATGAAACACCATTCTTTATTTGTTACAGCCTCTTTGGCACTATTATCCTCGTCTTATGCATTTTCTGGCGGCTCACACAATGGGGGCATCCACGCTAACGTCGATCCTACAGGTAACACACCTGCCACCTTTGATATAGTTCATGCAAAAATAACGACCGATAAAAATATTGCGACCTTCCACATGGCGGTGTCTGAAAAAGCAGGGACAAGTAAACCACTTACATCAGGAAAATTAGCGGGTAGCAATGTGTTTTCTTATGTGTGGCCAACTTCGCTTAATAGCGCAACAGTTGGTTTTGAGAAAGACGCTGGAATACTGTCGCTCGCAGTGACAGCTCATGCCGATTTTGATGATACGCCTTTATACGATGAGAACTCAGATAATAACCCAGCCAATGATGGCGATGTTTGGCACAGTCATTGGGTCGTTTTACAAGCCAATGAGCAGTGCGGTAAAGGTATGCTTGCGGTGGTTGATATTCCAGAAGGGTCATCACCAAAATTACCTAAAACATGGCCGGGCCTCCCTATTCTACTAGACAGTCCAGGCTGGGATCCCATCTTCAATAACAATATAGTTGAAGTAAAAGTTGCCTTTGATTCTAACGTTAATATTACCGATACCAAATATGATGGCGTAACTGCGGGCCTACGCGTTAATCAAAGTGTTCATGCGCCATTACTTTGTGTAGTCGATGTTATGGATGTCGCTTCTGGAGACCTCAGTTTACCGGGAAAAGTAAATCAATAAAAAAAATAGGCAGGTGTTAGCTCGCCTGTCTATCAAGTCGACCTACAATCAATGAGGTAATAAGAATGTCTATATTAACCGAATATCCAATAGCACCCGAAATTGAAGCAAGTGCTTGGCTCAATACGACTGCACCACTGTCTCTATCAAAAATGAGAGGATCTGTCGTTGTTATTCATGCATTTCAAATGTTATGTCCAGGTTGTGTATCACACGGGATACCACAAACAAAAATGATCGCTGAAACATTTTCCGATAAAGAAGTTAAAGTCATTGGCCTTCACACTGTATTTGAACATCACGCAGTGATGACTGCTGACGCACTAAAAGCATTTATCCATGAATATCGCATTACTTTTCCAATTGCCATCGATATGCCAGCTTCAACGGGCCATATACCAAAAACAATGCAATGCTATGAAATGAGAGGCACACCGACACTTATTTTGATCGATAAAAATGGCAGAGTAAGGCTAAATCACTTTGGCCGGATGGATGATATGCAAGTTGGTAAACTGATTAGTGAACTCGTCTCAGAAGCAGCTGCACTTACCAGCTTGACTGAAAAAGCAGAGCCGACTTTAGATTCACCTGAAAGTAAATGTGATGAGAATGGTTGTTATATTTAATGCCGATGCGCCTAAGATCTGAATCTTAAGCGCGTCATTATGACTCGAACCACCCTACCTTTTAGTATCTTATATAGCACTAATAACCGTTAACTATGTTCGCTATTTAGATGGCATATTTCATGTTCATTATTCTACTTACATAACATTTCACTTTCTTTACTTAGCTTTAATTGTTCTTATAACCATGTATAGGTATATTGCTGCCAGAAAATTATCCCAACTGGAATTAATTATGAAATTTAAGCGCGTCATTTTCCCTGCAAGTATCCTTTCAACAGTCACTCTTATGGGTTGTAATTTCGATGTAGATAACAATAACAATGAGCAACCACAATATCCTCAAACTACCATTACAATTATGAATGGGTATTTAGAAAATGCCCTAGTATGTAGTGCAAAAAACACAAACTCTTGTAGTGAGGGGCAAGATAATGTAATAGGTATAACCGACAGTAATGGTGAACTAATAGTAAAGGACACATACCTCGAATCCCCCTTGATTGCTAAAATAAGAGCAGGAAAATCATTTGATAGTCATCAGATGGGTACTGTTAAAAAAAGCTATACTTTAGTTGCTCCATCTGGCACGACTGTCATAACACCATTTACAAGCCTAGTACTTACTAAGCATATTACGATAGAAAAATTAGCTGATTGGCTAAGTATTGACTCATACTTTATTAGTGGTGATTATATCGCGTTAAAATCAAATGATGAAGATAGGTATAACGCCCAAAAAGCACACCTTTTAGCAAGAACAATTACAGAATTAACTCTAACCGATGAAGATCTACTTCGTAAGTTAGGCCATTTCTTGGCAAACTTGGATAACAAGGCAATTGATCTAGACAAAACGGAAATAATCCTTAACGAAGACCAAGATTTTCAAAAAAAGGTTCTTAATAACAATTCATTAGGATCATACGTTAAAGATAAATTATTCTATTATCGTAGCTTGAATGAAGACCATTCCATGAGTAACGGTGATTATAAATACGGTGAACTAGAAATAGAATTCGTTAAAAATAATAAGTTAATTATTAATGGTTCTCTGAATTCTTATTCCTATACAACTTCTGGTAGCACATTGAGAGTGCTCAATGTTGGTTATACCGATACATATTATTATGCAAATAAGAATGTTGCATTAGTTTCAACATCCCGCATGGGTCTAGATTTAGTTACACAGGAATCCCTTAGTTCTGCTAGTAGCGTTGACAATCTAGATAGTAAATTACAAGATAATTCTTGGTTTTATTTATCACCAACAGAGTCTTTTAAATTAGCTGATATTACCAAATTTAGTTTTAAGAATAATAAGACGCTAACCATTAAAATTAACGATGATAATGAATTTGAAGGCTTGTGGGTGATCGAAGAACACCAGCTGATAATCACTGATATAGATCACGTGGTGATCTATAAATTCGAATTCAAAATCGATGATGATAACGTTTTACCTGTAATCAGCACTGTAGATGGAGAAAATCAGTACGGGTTATTTATTGGAACGTTAGAATTTGCGGAGCAAATTAAGAAATTATGGAATAAGGATAAGCGCCAAACAGTCCATTCATAAAATAATCACCTAACGGTAAGCAAGGAAGCGAACCGTACTCACCTCGAAATGATATTTGATAAAATTATAAGCGCAAACTACCTTTATAGTACGTTTAAGGTAAACAGATCACTCAAATAAATTCAGGGGATTACTAACCGTAAAAGGACATGTCCAGCGTAATTGAGTTTGGAGATCACAACCTAAAGAGACCCTATAGCATGGAAAACTTATATGTAATCCTGCCTATGTTACTCAAGATTGCCGTCGTTGTGGCGGTGCTTCTGCTGCTGCCCTTACCCCTCACCTGGTTAGAACGTAAAATAGCAGGTCATATCCAACAACGTCCGGGCCCCATGCGGGTTGGCTGGCACGGTTTGTTACAGCCCATAGCCGACGGCATCAAACTACTGACGAAAGAAGATCATATCCCCAGTGCCGCCGATCGTACCCTGTTCAAAATGGCCCCTGTTGTCGCATTAGTGCCGCCTTTTGTGGTGTTTGTCGCCATCCCACTAGGGGAACCGGTAACCATTTTTGGCACTGAATTAATGCTCAGCCTGTCAAATATGAATGTAGGGCTGCTGTTTATTCTCGCCGTTAGCGGCATCGGCATTTTTGGGACCATCCTCGCTGGCTGGGCCTCTAACAGTAAATATGCGGTGCTCGGCAGCCTCAGAGCAATAGCCCAGATGATTAGCTATGAAATCCCCATGGGATTCTCTGTTATTGGCGTGGTGATGCTGGCTAACTCGATGAATATGATGGACATAGTGACCGCCCAAAAAGACATGTGGAATGTGGTCTATCAACCCTTAGGTTTTTTTGTATTCTTTGTGGCTGGATTGGCCGAAGTCCAGCGGATTCCGTTCGATCTGCCAGAGGCTGAAGGCGATTTGGGTGCCGGTTACCATACCGAATATAGCGGCATACGTTTTTCCCTTTTCATGCTTAGCGAATATTTAGGCGTTGTGATCATAGGCTTCCTCAATGTGATGCTGTTTTTTGGCGGCTGGCATGGCGCGCCGCCCTTTATACCAGATACTGTTTGGCTGTTACTCAAAGTTGGTTTTTTCATCTGGGTGTTTATGTGGTTCCGCTTTACCTTTCCGCGTTACCGTTATGATCAGTTAATGGCGATTGGCTGGAAGGTGCTTTTACCTCTGTCGCTAGTCAATATTTTAATCAGCGGATTATTTATGTTTTAAGAATATCTAGTTACCCAGAAAACGAGATTAGCAATGAGGTATCGAAAGTACCAGGAGGCCAATATGGCCAGGACACAACAACAAAAGCAAAGCTGGATCGGATGGCTGTTCTTCAGCGATCTGTGGCGCGCACTGCGGCTGACATTACGTTATATGTTTTCCAGAGTTATTACACACAGATATCCTGACCATGAAAAATGGCGGCCTTACCATCGTCATCGTGGGCATCATTTCATGAAAACCAACGATGAAGGTGACGTGAACTGTGTCGGTTGTGAGCTTTGTGCAAAGATCTGTCCCTGTGACTGCATCACGGTGGTGCCCTATGAAGATGAAAAAGGTAACCGACGGCCAAAAGTGTTTGATATCGATTTGTCACGCTGTCTTTATTGTGGCTTATGTGAAGATGCCTGCCCGGCTGACGCGATAAAACTCGGTCAGGAATACGAGGTTGCGAGTACCACCACCGAGGCGTTAGTCGTGCAGCTTGGCGATCTAATCGCCGCGCCACACAAAGCTGAAGAAGGGGCCGGAACTGTCATCCCTGCATCACTGGATAAAGATGGTAAAGGAAAAACCATCCCTCAGGCTAACGTAAAAGGCTACGACTGGTGGCAATTACTCAAACGAGAAAAATAACAAAAAGGGATTAATCAATGGAGCAGCAATTTTTTATATTACTTGCCTTGGTTGCCATCGGCACTGGCTTGCTGGTTGTCGTCGCCAGAAACCCGATCCACAGTGCCTTATCTCTTGTCGCCTGTTTTGTGCAAATCGCAGCCCTGTTTATCCTACTGGGATCGCCATTTCTTGCGGTGATCCAGCTATTTGTTTATGTCGGTGCCATTATGGTGCTGTTTTTATTCGTCATCATGATGTTAGACGTACGTAAAGAGGCCCATGGTCGGTTTATCAATAACAGTCGCTTTATTCAAAAAGGGGCAATACCGGCCATAGTGGCGCTGTTAGCACTGGCAACTGAGCTCCTATTCCTACTCAGCCAAAGCAACCGTCTGCATGCGGTGATGGCGCAACAAAGCATCATTGGCGATGAACCGACCAAGCAACTAAGCTTAACCTTATTCAGGGATTTTCTGCTGCCCTTTGAAGTGGCTTCCGTCATCCTACTGGTCGCCTTGATCGGCGCGGTAGTCCTGGCCCAAAGTAACGGTCGTAACGAACACAAAAAAGGGGCAACCAAAGAGGCACCCAAATGATCCCCATCTCTTGGTATTTGATATTAGCCGCTATTTTATTTGTCATTGGCGCTGCAGGCGTATTACTACGGCGTAATGTGTTGATTGTGCTGATGTCTCTCGAACTCATGCTCAACAGTGTCAATATCAATCTGATCGCCTTCGGGTATGAAATGAACGATCCTCGCGGCCAGATCATGGCTATTTTTATTATTGCAATCACCGCAGCCGAAGTCGCCATTGCACTTGGCATACTGGTGGCTTTATTACGTAACAAACGCACATTAGAAGTGGACGACCTGACAATCATGAAAGGCTGAGACTGGAATTGATGACTCTTATCAACATGGAATTACTGAATTGGGAATTAATATTATCCATAAGGCCGGCTTTAGCAGTCACAGTCTCACTCATCGCTGCGGGCGTCATACTGTGCCTGCATAATCGCACCAACGCACGGGATGCGGTATCGGTTGTTGCTGCGGTGATAAAGTTCATCATCGTTATTTCAATGGCGCCATTAATACTGGCTGGTAATACTGTCGACCTGACCTTATTTGAAATCCTGCCAGGTGTTGATTTTGCGTTTCGGGTTGACGCGCTGGGCATGGTATTTGCCACAGTATCCAGCCTATTATGGATATTAGCCGCCATTTATTGTATCGGTTATATGCGCAGCCAGAATGAGAAAAATCAGACCCGATTCTATGCCTCTTTTGCCGTCTCGCTATCTGCAGCTGTGGGCGGCGCATTTGCCGCTAATCTGTTTACGCTGGTGATCTTTTACGAACTACTCAGCCTTATAACTTACCCATTGGTTTATCATAAAGAAAACCAGGCATCCTGGAATGGTAGCAAGCGATATATCGTCTATTTGGTGGGGGCCTCAAAATCCTTTTTACTTGCCGCACTGGCGCTTACTTATCAACTTACTGGCAGCTTTGATTTCTTACCCCAAGGCCTGTTTAAAAATGTCGTCGCCGCCGATGGCTTATTGATTATTATCTATTTCTGCTACCTGTTTGGATTTGCCAAATCAGCCATCATGCCGTTCCACGCCTGGCTGCCAGCGGCCATGGTCGCACCAACCCCTGTCAGCGCTTTGTTACACGCGGTCGCAGTGGTCAAAATGGGGGTATTCTGTCTGTTACGAGTCATTTTCCATGTGTTTGGTATCAACCTGATGAGTACCTTGGGTCTTGGCATCATCACCGCTTATCTGGTGTCTTTCACCATAGTTACCGCCTCTATTTACGCCCTGACCCGAGACGATTTGAAAGCAAGACTGGCCTACTCCACCGTCAGCCAACTCTCTTATATCATTCTCGGCGCAGCCATGCTGACACCAGTGGCTGCCATAGGAGGAATAATCCATATCGCCGCCCATGCCTTTTCAAAAATCACCCTGTTCTTCTGTGCTGGCTCTATTTATTGTGCCAGCCACCGCAAGAAGATCAGTGATCTTTCCGGCATAGGTAAAAGACTGCCTATCACCATGGCAACATTTTTCATCGGTTCCCTCGGTATGATTGGCATCCCGCCAACTGGTGGGTTTATCAGTAAATGGTATCTGGTAGTGGGTTCTGTCGATGCCGGACAGATGGCGCTGTTAATCGTACTGCTGGTTAGCGCTGTGCTTAATGCGGCTTATTTTCTGCCCGTCACTTATAAAGCCTTTTTTGAGCGGGAAGAAACATCCAAAGATCCGTCACTGGTGCTGGCCAATGATATCCATGAGATCCCTATGATCGCGGTGCCATTACTGATCACCGCGCTATTGTCTTTGCTACTGGGACTCTATCCGGACTATTTTTTAGGCCTAGCCAATATCTTAGTCGCAGACGCATTTGTCACAGGAGAATCGCTACCATGATGGCAAAACTGATCAACTTCTTTGGTGACAAAAAATACACCAGAACACGCTGGCGCCTGTTAGTCGTCACTTTAGTGGGCATCGTCATTGCCGATTTTCTGGTTGCAAGACCTCACGGTTATAACTTTTGGGATGCAATACCCGGCTGGGGAGCGCTGCTTGGGTTTATCGGCTGCGGCTTAATCGTATTAGTCAGCAAATTCATCGGCAAAAAAATCGGTGTCTCCAAGAAGGAAGACTATTATGACTGAATGGTTCTCCTTCTCCATGATGCCAGCCTTTCTACTACTCGTCGGCGGTCTGCTGCTGCCGTTATTTAAAGGCAATAGCCAAAAATATTACTCAACCATCATGCCACTACTGGTGATCTTTTCTCTGACCCAGATGGAAATGGGGAGCGTCGGCGAAATTGACTTTGCCGGTATCTCATTAGTCATGTTCAACGTTGACAAACTGAGTCTATTTTTTGGCTGGGTGTTTGCTATTGCGGCGCTGATCGGCAACATTTATAGCTTGCATATCAGTCATACAGGCCAAAGAGTGGCTGCGTTTCTTTATATGGGTAGTGCCTTTCTAGTACTCTTCGCAGGTGACTGGTTTACCCTGTTAGTCGGCTGGGAGATCATGGCATTTGCATCTGCTTACCTGATCTTTGCCACTCGAAAAAAACCTGCTGTGAAAGCAGGATTTCGTTATCTAATGGTACATGTCACCGGCGGGGTATTACTGTTTGCTGGTATTGTACTACATGGCCTTGAAACCGGGTCTTACTTGTTTGGGCCAATCGATGGCGCACAACAAGGGGGTATAGCATATACCTTAATTCTGATCGCCTTTATGATAAACGCCGCGGTTCCACCTTTAAATGCCTGGCTCACCGATGCTTATCCGGAGGCGACAGTGACAGGCGCGGTATTCTTAAGTGCCTTTACCACCAAAACCGCTGTTTATGTGATGATCCGCGCCTACCCCGGCGCAGAAATCCTGATCGGTTTTGGGGTTTTCATGGCGCTTTATGGGGTGATATTCGCGATGCTGGAAAATGATTGCCGTCGCCTGCTGAGCTATCATATTATCAGTCAAGTCGGTTACATGGTCGCAGGCATCGGTATCGGCACCGAAATGGCCCTGAACGGTAGTTCTTCCCATGCCTTCGCACATATTATCTATAAAGGTCTATTGTTTATGGGGGCTGGCGCTGTCATTCATATGACAGGCAAACGTAAGCTCACCGAACTCGGCGGCCTCTACCGAACGATGCCCTGGACGGTAGCGTTTTACATGGTTGGCGCATTTGCTATCGCAGGCTTTCCTTTCTTCAGTGGTTTCGTCAGTAAAAGTATGGTCATCGCCGCGGCCGCAGGGGATCATCATGCGACAGCCACGCTGTTACTTATGTTAGCTTCTTCCGGTACCTTCCTGTCGACAGGGCTTAAACTGCCTTATTATATGTTTTTTGGTAAGGATTCCGGCCTCAGCCCCAAAGATCCACCAATCAATATGTTAGTGGCCATGGGTATTGCCGCGTGCTTCTGCATTGGCATCGGACTCTTTCCTGCTCTGCTTTATAACATGCTGCCTTATGCTGTTGAGTTTGAACCCTATACAGGTGCACATATCACCGAAAGTCTCGGTATATTGATGTTCACCCTGTTGGCTTTTGTACTGTTACTTAAATACCTCAATCCCAAGAATACCATCAGCATCGATACCGACTGGTTTTATCGGCGCGGGGCAGCTGTCTTTATGTGGCTGGCCAATAAACCTGTTGCACTGTGGGAACAAAGAGTCATTACGCTAGGTGATGGCGTTATCCTCAATACCCTGCATCGATTGTCCAAGCATAGCCTGACCATCGATACTCATGTTGTCGATGGCGCGGTTAACGGCGTGGCGAAAACAGCAATGAAAAGCGGTAACTTGTTGCGCCGCCTGCAAACTGGCATTATTTCCCATTATGCCCTTGCGATGGCGATTGGCCTGTTTTTAGTGATCGCCGTTTATATGCTGATTGGGGATGAGGCCTTATGACAGACTCCTTGATGACCAGTTTATTCATAGAAAATGTCCCGATATTAAGCATATTGATATTTTTGCCTGCAATAGGCGCATTATGCGTGCCCTTCCTATCAGGCAAAAACGCAGTGCGCTGGTTTACGTTGACCATATTGTTTGTCGATTTCCTCATTGCCACTTGGTTGCTGGTCATTTTTGATAATAGCACCGCCCAAATGCAATTTGTGGAGAGTAAACCTTGGGTACCCTCTCTGGGCATAACCTATAAATTAGGTATTGATGGAGTCAGTGTTTTATTTCTATTCTTAACATCCCTGCTCGGCTGGATCTGTGTGTTGGCGTCCTGGAACGCCATTGATAAACGCCTCAAAGAATTTATGATCTGTCTGCTGGCAATTCAGAGCCTGATGCTTGGGGTTTTCTGCGCGTTAGATCTGCTGTTATTTTATGTATTTTGGGAAGCGATGTTAGTCCCCATGTATCTGATGATAGGTATCTGGGGTGGCGAAGATCGCATCTATGCCGCGTTTAAATTTTTCCTTTATACCCTTGCTGGCAGTCTGATTTTTCTGGTCGGGATATTGGTGCTGTATTTCGAAGGTGGGCGCACCTTCGATATCTTGGTATTAATGGATGTGTCATATGACTTTGAGCTGCAGCGCTGGGTCTTTATCGCGTTTCTGATCGCATTTGCGGTCAAGGTGCCTATGGTTCCCTTCCATACCTGGCTACCGGATGCCCACGTACAAGCCCCCACCGCGGGCAGTATTATTCTGGCTGGGGTACTGCTAAAAATGGGCGCATACGGTTTCATTCGTTTTTCGTTGCCAATGTTACCCGATGCTGCCCATTATTTTGCCCCGCTAATACAAGGGTTATCGGCCGTCGCAATTGTCTATGGGGGCTTCCTCGCATTAGCGCAGCAGGACATCAAAAAACTGATCGCGTATTCTAGTATCAGCCACATGGGATTTATCACTTTGGGGCTTTTTACGTTCACGACCAATGGCACAACCGGAGCCGTGATCCAAATGTTTAACCATGGCATTACCACGGGTGCCTTGTTCCTGTTTATTGGCCTAGTGTATGAGCGCACCCATTCACGGGATATTCCGGCTTATGGCGGTTTACTCAAGGCCATCCCCTTTTACGGCATATTTTTTGCGATATTCTTACTCTCTTCCATGGCAGTGCCCGGCACTAACGGATTTATTGGTGAAATACTGGTGCTGTCAGGGACTTTTGGCGTCAATAACGGGGCCGCGACTGCTGGTGTGTTAGGCGCTTTGCTCGGCGCAGCTTACCTGTTAGGCATTTATCGTCAGATGCTATTGGGACCAGTCCGTATTCCAGGTGCTGCCAAGATGTGGGATCTTAATGTGCGAGAGATTTGCTGTGCACTGCCGCTCCTGCTCTTTGTGTTCTGGCTTGGATTTTATCCTAAACCCTTCCTCAGCATTCTACAGCCGACCCTAAAGCATCTGCTTGAGCAAACAGTAGGAGCAGGCTTATGAGCGACATCGCAGAAAAACAAGCAGCTGCTGACTTAGCTACTGTAGATCTAACGGCTATCAGCCAATCAGTATTGGCGAGTGGGCCAGAAATTATCATCATTATCGCTGCCTGTGTGGCGTTGATATTATCGCTGGTGCCACACCCTCGCCAGAATCAACTGCTGGCAAGTGTTTCGGTATTCATGATTTTACTTGCCGCCTGTATGAGCTATGCCCTATCCGACTTTCCGCAAACAGCTTATGCCGGTATGTTCGTCGTTGATGGATTTTCCACTTTTTTCAAAGTTATCCTTTATCTTGGCACCACGTTAACTGTGCTTATGTCAGGTAACTATCGACCCAATAACGGACTAATCAAGGACGGTGTGTTCCAGGGTGAATATTATGCCTTACTGCTGTTTGCACTTTTGGGTACGATGATCATGGTATCCAGCACCGATCTCCTGCTCATCTATATCGGTCTGGAACTACAGGCGCTCTCGATTTATGTGTTAACGGGGTTTCTCAAGACGGACCTAAGATCCAATGAAGCGTCTTTAAAATACATCATTCTTGGTGCTTTCTCGTCCGGTATTATCCTTTACGGCATGTCTTTATTTTATGGTCTGACCGGCACTACTAACCTCAACGATATGGCTGTAGCGCTGTCTACCTTGGACTTGTCCGACCCTATGTTGATCCTCGCGACCTTGTTTATGCTGGTTGGTCTGTTATTTAAAGTCGGTGCAGTCCCCTTCCACATGTGGGTACCAGACATTTATGAAGGTGCACCGTCACCGATCACCGCTTATATGTCGGTGGCCTCCAAAGCGGCCGCATTTGCCATTATCATGCGCATTTTCATGCAGGATCTTTCGGTGCTACAGCCCATTTGGATTTTAAACATTACGGGGATTGCCGTACTGACGATGACGCTGGGCAGCTTTGTGGCACTAGCACAAAAAAACATCAAACGCATGCTGGCTTATTCCAGTATTTCTCACGCTGGTTTTTTGATGCTGGGCCTAGTGGCTGGTGGCAGAGACGGGATGGCAAGTATCATGCTTTATCTGCTGATTTATACGTTTATGACAATCGGTATTTTTGCCGTCATCATTCAATTAAATAAAGGGGTGACCCTCGGTGAGCCAATCGAAGACTTTTCGGGTCTGGCAAAAATGCATCCAGGACTGGCATTTATGAGTCTGATTTTTTTATTTTCTCTGGCTGGAATTCCGCCTACCGGTGGTTTTTTTGCCAAGTTTTATGTGCTAACAGCACTTGTAGATAAAGGCCATGTGATATTGGCTGTGATAGCAGTACTGTTGAGCGCCGTCGCGGCCTGGTTTTACATTCGTATCATCATGTTAATGTATGTACAGCCACCAGCACAGCATGCAGAGATACAGCTTAGCCGTCCCATACAGGCTGTTTTGTTAATCGCCACAATCGGCACCTTACTGACCGGGGTGTTACCCGCCTGGTTCCTTGGTTTTGTAGCCGATTCAATCCCCCTTGGTCTTGGATAAAACCCCAAAACAAGACTACAGTTAAAAAGAGCGTTGTTGTAGGAGAGCGGAGTAAATGCCTATTGATTTTTTACCGGTGTTTTTGATGGTTGCGGTTGTCGTTACACTGGCCGCATTTATCCTGACCGTCTCCCGCCTGCTCAGGCCAGAAAATCCCTATCCAGAAAAGAATCGGCCCTATGAATGCGGTATAGACCATGTAGGGGAAGCGTCAGCTGGATTATTTAAAGTGCAGTATTTTGTGATTGCCATTCTGTTTGTCGTATTTGATGTAGAAACCATGTTTCTGTTCCCTTGGGCGATGGTGCTGGCAGACCTCGGCTTGTTTGGTTACATCGAAATGTTTATTTTTATCATGATGCTGTTGGTTGGATTTATCTACGCTTGGATAAAAGGAGCCTTAGAATGGGAAGTTTGACAGAACGATACAAAGATAATGTACTTTTTACCACTTCCGATAGCATTATCAATTGGAGCCGAAAATCATCCCTGTGGCCGGAAACCTTTGGCATTGCCTGCTGCGCCATAGAAATGATCGCGGCCGGCTGTGCCAGATATGACCTTGACCGTTTTGGTGTCGTTTTCCGCTCCTCTCCCCGCCAGTCTGACGTGATGATCATCGCTGGAACGGTGACCAAAAAAATGGCACCAATTATCAGGCGTCTTTATGATCAGATGCCAGAGCCAAGGTATGTGATTGCCATGGGTACCTGCGCCATCTCAGGTGGTGTTTACAATACCTATTCTGTGGTGCAAGGTTCAGACCTTTTTGTCCCGGTTGATATTCATGTGGCCGGGTGTCCGCCTCGCCCCGATGCACTCTTACATGCCATGGTGCTACTACAAGAACAGATCACCGGTAGCCGTCAGTCTAACCAAGCTCAAGAACAAGGCTCGCCACCGCCAAACTTTGTGAAAGAGAATGTATGATCATGCCGAGCCAGTTTCCACTTAACAAGCTCATCGATAATTTCAACGGCCGCATCAGCATAGATCCAAACGTCATCGATATGCCCTGTGTCATCGTCAGCCCGCAAAACCTAGTGGAACTGTGTTTATTTCTGCGCGACGACGACGCATTCAAATTTAATTTTATGGCTGATATTGGCGGTATTGATTTTTATCCAAATACCCCACGCTATCAACTTGTCTATCACCTTTATTCAATTTCACTGGGATGGCGAGTACGCATAAAATGTCCGCTAGAGGCTCCACCCAAAGTACCCACCATCACCCACCTCTGGACCACTGCTAACTGGCATGAACGGGAAGCCTATGACATGTTTGGTATCGTCTTCGAAGGTCACCCAGACTTGCGCCGGATCTATATGTGGCAAGACTTTGAAGGGTGGCCCATGCGTCGTGATTTTCCGCTGCGCGGTTACAAAGATAAATATAATCCATTTGGTGAAGAGAGACCGACCACCACACAGGGGCCCGTCGGAGATATTCTATGACTGATGTCAATATCATCCACGAAAGCAAACAAGAACATGGCTTAAGCCGCGAAGTATTGATGAACCTTGGGCCACAGCATCCCAGTACCCACGGGGTATTACGTCTGTTACTACAGATGGACGGTGAAATTGTAAAACGCATTGAACCACACATTGGCCTATTACACAGAGGTACCGAAAAACTGTGTGAAAGTTTCACTTATACCCAGATCTTTCCGCTCACCGATCGGTTGGACTATCTTTGCCAACCGTCCAATAATCTGGGCTATGCGCTGGCGGTAGAATCCTTACTTGATATCAAAGCGCCGGAACGGGCGCAATATATCCGGGTATTAATGGCAGAACTGTCTCGGATCTCTGGGCATTTACTGATCACTGGCGCGCTACCGATGGACGTTGGCGCAATAACAACCTTGCTCTATACCATGCGTGACCGAGAAATGATCATGGACCTGATGGAGATGATCAGCGGCGCACGTATGCACACCTCCTTCTGCCGAGTTGGTGGTGTAAGAGAAGACCTGCCTGATGGCTGTGCCGAACGTATTATTGAATTTTGTGACATCTTCGAAAACAGCATTTCTGATTATGAAAATCTGGTGGGAAACAACCGCGTATTTCTTGCTCGGGTAGAAAATGTCGGCAATATCACAGGGGAAGATGCTATCGCCCTCGGCCTTAGTGGCCCCTGCTTGCGGGCTTCCGGTGTGGACTGGGATCTCCGCCGAGATGCCCCTTACGAGATTTACGACAGGCTCGATTTTAACGTTATCGTACGCACCGATGGCGACTGTTATGACCGCTGGAAATGCCGAGTCGACGAAATGCACGAAAGCCTAAAAATGATCCGCCAATGTGTTGCACAAATGCAGCCAGGTCCATTTTTAATCGATGACCCTAAGATCGCCTTTCCAGTCAATAAAGACTTGCTTGCCTATTCTATGGAATCCCATATCCATCATTTTAAACTGGCTGCCGAAGGTTTCAAAGTACCCAAAGGCGAGGTTTATACCGCCATCGAAGCACCGAAAGGAGAGCTTGGCTTTTACATCATTAGCGATGGCACTGAAAAACCATTTAGAGTCAAAATCAGAGCGCCCTCTTTTGTCAACCTACAGGCGCTGACCGACCGCACTACTAATCTGAAATATCTGGCCGATGTGATCGCCATGATAGGTTCACTCGACCCGGTGATGAAGGAGGTGGACAAATGACCGCAGAATATTCCAAACAAACTATCATCGCCGATCTTACCGCCCCTATCGCAGACATTGTAAAACGCTATCCGACCCTGCGCAGCGCGATCATGCCAGCGCTTTATCTGGCTCAGGAGAAATATGGTTTTATCGACGAAACAGCCTATCTGGCAATCTCAGAAATCCTAGACGTACCAGAGATCTGGGTGTTTGAACTGGCCAGTTTCTATACCCTATATAAAAATGAAAACATCGGTAAATGTCACCTGCAGATCTGTACCAACGTCCCCTGCATGTTACGTGGCGCGTATGACATGCTCAAACACCTACAAACCCGACTCGGCATTAGCCAAGGAGATACCAGCAAAGACGGTCTTTTTACCCTGAGTACAGTGGAATGTATCGGCTCTTGTGATGTCGCACCCGCCATGATGGTTAATGAAACCTATCACACCAAACTATCCAAACAGAGCATAGACCAATTACTCGATCAATTAACACAGGCAGAAACCGAATCCTTAGCAACAGATATATTGTCGTTAACGCAGAATACGTCTTCCGCAAATAATGAGCCCTTAGCAAATGGACAGCCGTTAGCGAATAAACAGCTTTCAGAAAATACAGAGTCGTTGACCAAGAGTGAGCCAACAGCAGGGCCAGAGTCATGAGCGAATTAGTATTGTTAAAACATATCACTCATCCAGACTCTACTGATATCGAATTTTATGAAAAAAACGGTGGTTATCAGGGATTAAAACAAGTCCTGAGTGACAATTCCCCCGGTCAGGTGATCGAAACAATCAAAACATCCAGCCTGCGCGGTCGTGGTGGTGCCGGTTTTCCCACAGGCTTGAAATGGAGTTTTGTGCCCAAGGATGATGGCAAGATCCATTACCTGTGTTGCAATGCCGATGAAGGGGAACCTGGCACATTTAAAGACCGACTGCTGATGGAACGAGACCCACACCGGGTAATTGAAGGTATGATTATTGCGGCTTACGCGATTCAATCTCAGGTAGCTTATATCTATATTCGTGGTGAATATGGTTTATCAATTGAAAAGATATCACAAGCGATCAAAGCCGCTTACGCCAGAGGTTACCTTGGCAAAAATATCTTTGGTTCTCGTTTTTGTCTCGATATCTATATCCACAAAGGTGCTGGTGCTTATATCTGCGGTGAAGAAACGGCACTGCTGGAATCAATTGAAGGCAAGCGTGGACAACCCAAATTAAAACCGCCTTTCCCCGCAGTATCAGGTCTTTATGGCTGTCCAACCGTGGTCAATAACGTCGAAACCTTGGCCTGTGTCGCACATATTTTTGCCCGTGGCGTTGACTGGTTTACCGCCATCGGGCCTGAAGATGCACCTGGGCCACGTCTATTTGGTCTTAGCGGCCGCTTACAGAATCCAGGAATCTACGAGTTACCAATGGGACTTTCGCTTCGT
Source organism: Moritella viscosa (assembly GCF_900120065.1). Taxonomy (NCBI): domain Bacteria; kingdom Pseudomonadati; phylum Pseudomonadota; class Gammaproteobacteria; order Alteromonadales; family Moritellaceae; genus Moritella; species Moritella viscosa. The sequence goes on along the minus strand of NZ_FPLG01000139.1, from coordinate 68,075 downwards.
GAGTTGGTTTTTGACTATGGTGGAGGCCCTTTGACCGGACAACTTAAAGCGGTGATACCAGGTGGATTATCAGCACCAATGATCCCTTTAGCAGGACTTGATGTGAAGATGAACTTTGCCGATTTGGCGGCTGCCGACAGCATGATGGGCTCAGCTGCAGTAATCGCACTGGATGAGACCACCTCGATTCCAGTCATTGGCAGACGGATAGCCGAATTTTTCTCTCATGAAAGCTGCGGTAAATGTACACCTTGCCGAGAAGGTCTGCACTGGGCCAGTAAGATTCTTAACCGCATCGAGTCTGGACAAGGTCGCCCAGGAGATCTAGAGCAATTACAAGTATTATGCGGCGGTATATTTAACAATAGCTTCTGCGCGCTGGGTGTCGGTGCATCATGGGCAATAGGAGCCACCCTGAAACATTTTAGCCATGAGTACGACGCCCTTATCACCCAACAAACCATCCCTGTGCGCGACAGGACACGCTTATGATCAAGTTCAAAATCAATGGTCAGGAGATTGAAGTAGAAGAAGGCACCACGATTCTTAACGCGGCACGCGCCAGCACTGTTGAAATCCCAACATTCTGTTATCAAGATAGGCTGTCCATCTTAGCCAGTTGCCGCATGTGTCTGATAGAAATCGAAGGCAGACCAAAACTAGAACCCGCTTGCGCCACCGTCGTATCTGAAGGCATGGCAGTACTCACCCATTCGCAAAAAGTGGTTACCAGCCGCGAAGATATGTTGGAGATCCTGCTGGCTAATCACCCACTCGATTGCCCGGTCTGTGACAAAAGTGGCGAATGTGAACTGCAGGATACGGTGTTTGAATATGGCAAAGGAGATTCAAGGCTTGCAGATCCAAAACGCGTATTTAGAATCGACGATATTGAACTGAATAATGTCATCACCTTTAATGCCAATCGCTGTATCCAGTGTCAACGTTGTGTCCGGGTTTGTGAAGAAGTGGTCGGTGATGTGGCACTCGGCACTATGGAGCGCGGGTTAGATTCAGAGATTACCGGTGTCGGTAACAGTTTGAAAGATTGCAGTCATTGCGGCAACTGCATCGAGGTCTGTCCGGTGGGGGCGCTGATGAGTACGCCATACCGTTATAAAGCTCGCCCTTGGGATCTTGAGAAAGTTGAAACCACCTGTGGCATGTGTGGTACTGGCTGTAGTATGACCATAGAAACCCGCGAAGGTAAGCTGGCGCGGGTCAAAAGCCAATACGAAACGGGTATCAACGGTGAACTGCTGTGTGCGAAAGGCCGCTTTGGGTTTGATTTTATCGACGGAGGTGAACGTATCACCCAACCTATGCTGCGTAAAAATGATGTCATGACACCAGTGAGTTGGTCCGAAGCGTTAGATTTCATCATCAACAAAACTCTGAATATTCTCAGTAATAACGGTCATATTAAAGGTCTGATCTCACCACGCCAAACCAATGAAACCGCTTTTATGTTTCAAAAACTAATGCGGAAGGTTTTTCAGTCGTCTGACATCCATGCTAGTTGTCGATTCTCAGGCCTGAATCAGCAACCTGAAACCAATGATATTCTGAACAACCTGCTTACCCAGACCTATAGTCGCCAACCACTGGCTGAAATCCTAAAAAGCGACTGTGTGTTTATATTAGGCGGTAACATCTGTGATGAAAATCCAGTCTCGAGTTACCTCGTCCGACAATACAAGCGGGACAATCATAATCACTTATTATTAGCCAGTTCTAGGCCCTGTGCTTTGGATTATATTGCCACTGAAAAATTACGCCTGCTGCCTGGCAATGAGGCTACATTATTGGCGGCTCTGACTTCAGACCTAGCTGTATCAGATGACAGGGAAATGGCTGATTTTGTTAGCGTAGGTAAAATTATTCTGGAACAGGCTAATTCAATCACCCTGTTAATCGGCACCGAGTTTATGCGGGGGAAGCAGACCAAAGGCTGTTTATTATGGATAGAAAAAACCACACAGCGTCTGCAACAACAGGGCAAAGCGGTATTTGTGCAATTCTTGTTTGACCGACCTAACCAGCTTGGTCTATGGCACATGGGCTGCCAGCCAGACTTGCATAACGATCAGTCCGGCTTACAAAAGTATCATCCAGACAATGTGCCAGATATGTTTTATGTGGTCGGAACTGACCCACTCGCTAACTGCTCTGCAGACGACCCATTGGAAAAAACGGCCTTAAATACCCCCTGCCTCATTGTACAAACTGCCTTTATGAACGCCAGCGCACAGCAGGCGACGGTTATTTTACCCGCGCCTTCATACGGGGAAGATAATGGCACTTATACCAACAATGAAGCAAGGGTACAAAAAGTCAGAGCAATCCGACCACCAGCAGCAGATATATTACCAAGTGCAACTGTTTTTGCTCAGATAGCCAACTCATTGGGGGTGGATATTGGCTCAAGTAAAGTTAAGCAGATATTCAGTCAAATTAAACAGGAAATAGACGGTTATCAAGCGCTTAAAGAGGACTTTATTTTTGGCCCCGAGCTCAATGACTATGGTTTAACAGCTACGCCTCCAACAATTAAGGCATCAGCAGTTACAACGCCCGTGGTTAAGGCTCTAGCAGATACAGCGCCGACGGTCGATTACCTTGATCTAGAAAATTACACGCTAATCACTGGCGACAGTCTGTTTCGCTCTGGCAAACTCACCGCCCAATCAAAAAACCTGTCAGGCCTCGGTCATAACACGTATGTAGAAATGAACCCCGGCGCAGATTATGACGAACAGCAGGATTATCAGGTGACCATTACCCGAGGCAACGTCTCTCTCACTGCGCCATTAAAAATAAACCGCGCGTTCCCTGACAAGCTGCTGTTTATACCAGAAGAACAGTTATGCTCCCCAGCGAATAAAATCATCACTACGGCGGAGTATCCTTGTGTAGTGGAGGTAGAGATTAAAGTTTCGAACGAGGCTAATGAGGACTGATAAATTTGCACAGGGAATAAACAGGCATAGTGACTTTTTGTCAGAAGGATTATTCGATACCCATCTGCTGCGCTATTTTGTACACTGTCCCCCTCTTTTCGTTCATGAGCCAAATATGAGTATACCGACAAACGTTTTACAGGCGGTCGCCAACGCGATGATGGCGACGCGAGTTGTCAGTGCCCAGCTAATCCAACCTTTATGGGGCGGATACGGCGAGCTTTTTCGTGCCACGTTAGACGGTAGTCAACATACCACGGTGATAGTCAAGCACATCAAATTACCCCAACCTAAAGTTCATCCACGCGGTTGGAATACGCCCATATCTCATCAACGAAAATTAAAATCATATCAAGTGGAGCTGCACTGGTATCAGCACTATGCCAATAAATGCCTAGCGCAATGCCCTGTACCTAAGTGTCTGTATGTTGAAGAAAAGAATGATGAAATCCTACTGATAATGGAGGACTTGGCTACGTTGGGGTTTGAGCAGACATTCACCAGTTTTGAGCCTAAGCCAGCTTCTCACGAATCAACTGTAGACAATCCACATAACAGTCATCAACATGTCAGCCAGCAACAGATAAAAGCCTGTTTATCTTGGCTTTCTTATTTTCATGCCCAACACCTCACGATTGAACCGACAGGTTTATGGGATTGCGGCAGTTATTGGCACCTAGCCACCCGCCCCGACGAGTTAGCCGCATTAACTGATATCACCTTGCAGCAAGCGGCTGAAAAAATAGATCAAACATTACAACAATGCCAGTTTCAAACCTTGATCCACGGAGACGCTAAGTTAGCTAATTTCTGTTTCACCACCACAGGTGATCGGGTTGCTGGCGTTGATTTCCAATATGTCGGCAAAGGTTGCGGCATGAAAGACGTGATCTTATTACTGAGTAGTTGTTTACCCTATCAATACTGTGAGCAAGATGTACCAGATCTACTGGATTATTACTTTGGACAGTTAAAGCAAGCGTTGTCAGAATGTCAGCCACACGTAGACCCACAAACAGTAGAAAATGAATGGCGACCGCTTTATTGTGTTGCTTGGGCTGATTTTCAACGTTTTATGAAAGGTTGGAGTCCGACTCACTGGAAGATAAATAGCTATACAGAAGCAGTGACGCAACAGGCATTGTTACAGTTAAAAACAGTGCAATTAAACTCAGCTGAACAAGGTGAATCAAAACAATGACACTCACGGTTTATCAGCTGGAACAGCTATTACAACTCGCCACAGAGGCAGTATTAAAAGCAGGTGCGTTTATCAATAGCGTTGATAGAAGTTCGCTGCAGGTATACCGTAAACAGGCTGGTTCGAGTTTAAGCGCGCAGGTGGTCACGCAAGTTGATCTGGACAGCCAAGCCATCATATTGGAGATTCTACAACCTACTATCGAACAATATGATATAGCTCTGTTGACCGAAGAAAATGCCTGCGAAGAAGATGTAGCAACCCACGCTCGTTTTAACAAAGACTATTTCTGGTGCATCGATCCACTCGATGGCACCCTGCCCTTCATTGAAGGTGGAGATGGCTTTGCCGTATCTATCGCGTTGGTCGATATTGCAGGTAATCCGATCATTGGCGTCGTTTATAACCCAAACACAGCTGATATCTATCAAGCCATAAATGCCGGGCCACTCATGTCAAAAGTATTGAAGAATGGATCACCTTGGCAGTCTGAACTGTCTGAACGGCTTAAGAAGTACAACCATACATTAAGTTTGTATATCGACCGCAGCTTCCAGCAAGACCCACGTTATCCGGCTGTCATTCAGCAATTAACGGTTTTTTCTGAGCAACAAGGTTTAGCACTACAGGTGATCAAAACTAACGGTGCAGTGATGAATGCGATTGGCGTACTTGAAAATGCCCCCGCTTGTTACTTGAAATTACCCAAAGCACAACTCGGTGGCGGTAGCTTATGGGATTTCAGTGCTACAGCAGCAATTACCCAAGCACTGTCTGCTCAGTATTTAGCGTCATCTTCGCCAATGTTCTGCGAAGTAAGTGACTCTCAAGGTGCACCTTTAGCTCTTAATCGCAGCGACTCTAATTACATGAACCATAAAGGGGTGTTGTATACCAGTGGGTTGCGGCATCATATTTTTTTTATGTACCAATGACGATTACTCTCATACATTACAATATGTTAAGCGTATGAAATAAGTGTGAACTTGCAGCTTGAGTAGGTCTAAGTAATTGTAATATAAGTTATCCATTGTTATTGTCTCTAATCACTTTAGATACTTAGGAGATTACAATGAAAGGCGCTGGTGGTAATTCAGGTGGTATTGGGCATTTCTTTATTGGTTTGATTATGATGTGTGGTGGTTTCTATTTGCTACTTAATGCAATTACAGTCACATCAAGTTTTGGACTCAGTTCTCGTATATATAGCGTCAATGCTTTAGGCGCCAATTTTGGTATTACTGGTGGAACCGTAATGCTGCCATTTATATTTGGTATTGGACTTATTTTTTATAACTCCAGAAATATCTTAGGCTGGTTATTATCCATTGGTTCTATCACGGCGCTAATCTTTGGTGTTATATCTTCTGTTCGTTTTAGCCTACGCACAATGACATCGTACGACCTCATTGTTATTTTAGTTTTAGCGATAGGTGGCTTAGGGCTTTTCCTACGTTCTTTAAAAGCGATTGATGCCAAATACAGTTAACTGTTTTCTATCGATTATTCACTAAGTCCAACTCGTTTCAACTTACTCGAGTGACTTATACTTACTTATGTTTACTTACGTTTGCTTAAAGTTAAAGAGAATAAAACGCTATACACTCACATTTTTTAACGCTAACGACCTTAATAAGGCGTATTAGGATGTAGGTATAATCGATGCAAAATGAAGTGAGTAAACATAGTAAAAAACGGTGATATTCCACTGGTTAGTTGGACTATCTATGATCACAGTACTCGTAATTGGTATCTATATGGTCGAAAATAAAGTGTACTCACTCTATTATTGGCATCGTTCATTAGGATATTTATTATTCATTTTTGCTATTTACCGCCTTATTATCAGAGTAAAGGAAGGATTACCAAAACCAAAACACTCTTATACTAGTATTGAGAAAACATTATCAAGAACAGTACAAATATTACTGCTAGCAAGTACAATTATAATGCCACTATCGGGAATATTAATGACAATGATGAACGGATTTGGAGTGATACTTTTTGATCTAGTCATCGTGGCTGCAACCCCAGATCCAAGCAATCCGAGGTTGATGTTGCCAATCAATAGCTCGCTAGGTGATCTGAGTAAAATTATCCACGTTGCTTGTGCCTGGATTATGGCTGGCTCTTTACTATTACACGTATCTGGCGCTCTGAAACATCATGTTATTGACCGCGATGATACTTTAAAGAGTATGTTGAAACTGAAATCGAATTAGAATTAGAATGGCGTCAACTTGAAACTCTTTAAGAAAAGGAAGCCGAGGGAGGCTTCCTTTTTATTATGACAATGAGGTGAGGCTCACTGTGACGTAGATAGTATGGAGCGAGGGACCCCATACTTATTAAAATCAACCATTCTAATATGAAGTGCTAAATGGCGTCTTTCGCATTCTTCATTAAGAAATCGAGTACTAAGCCCTGCTCTTCTGGATTTAGACCTGCACGTGGGAACATACTTTTCGTAATCCCCTTCCACTGCAGCTTGGTAAAGTGTGTCGTGTCTTTTGGACCATGGCATACTGTACAACGTTGATAAAATATTTTCTCGCCCGGTCCTAAATCAGCGGTAGCTTTCGCCTTTAAACCTGAAACGCGCCCTAGGCCATAGGCAATCGCAAATTCAGCTTTTGACTTGTCGATGATCGCTGGTTTTGTGTATGCCTCATTCGGCCCATCCGGATCGGTACATTTCTTCATTTTAACTAACACAGTGTTGGCTGTTGTTGCCTGACTCAGGCCACTTGATGCTTTGTCTGACGTGATAAAGTTAACCAAACCACTGTTACAACGACCTTTACTATCAACCGATGGCCAGCAACCTTCATAAATACTGATAACACCTTTCATTATACGCGGGTCGACACGTGCACCGACTAAAATAGAACCACGCTTGTTGTATACTTCAATTAAGTCACCATCTTTAATCCCACGGCTTTTCGCGTCTTCAGGACTCATCAAGCAAGGTTCGCGGCCTTGAATATTGTCAATATCACGAATACTAGTGTTAGCCATCTGTGAGTGTAGACGCATACGTGGATGTGGACTTACTACGTGTAGTTCATCTTCTTCTGCATTACCTAAGTATTCATGCGGAGGGAAGAATGTCGGAATTGGCGGACAATCGTCCAGTTTATACTTAGCAAAATCACTAGAGTAAAGTTCAATTTTACCTGATGTCGTTGCTAATGGATTTTTCACTGGATCAGTATAGAAATCACCATGTCGAACCCACTTGTTGGCTTCTAATGGTACTTCCATGTGGGCAATACCTTTCTCCCAAAACTCTTTAAACGGCATAGTCGCCGAGCTCTTCGCGTACGCTGCTTCAATCATTTGCATGACTGATTGGCCTTGTTCCATGAACTGATATTCAACATTGAACAGGCTAGATAAACGGCGGAAGATCTCAATATCATCTAGGCTCTCTCCTTGCGGTTTAATGATCTGACGCATCGCATAGACTTTATCATTACTGTAAGTACCGCCAGAGGTAATATCGTTACGTTCTACCGTTGTTGTTGCTGGTAATACAATATCTGACCAGCGTGTAGATGCACACCACCACGGGTCTTGGCACACGACAGTATCAACACTCTGAAGAGCTTTAATCAACTTGTTAGTATCTTGCTGATGCGACATGAAGTTGTTACCCGAGTTATAAATCATTTTCACAAGCGGGTATTTATGGGTTGAACCGTTATGGGTAAACTCGACACCTGGATTATTTAACATCTCAGTAATACGTGATGCAGGGCAGTAAGTTTTAACCAAGTTTCGACCTTGCGATAAACCTGCTGGCGTAGACTTACCTGAAACAGGCATACCACCACAACCATAGTGCCAGCTGAAACCAACACCTTCACCAGGTTTACCAATGCCACCTAACATGCTTGAGAATGCGATAATTGCCCAGTGCTGCATTTCACCGTGATCTTGACGTTGCAGTGACCATGAACCAGCAAACTGGGTTCTGTTATCAGAGAACATCTTCGCCAATTCAATAATTTTAGCTTCCGGAATACCAGTAATCTTAGACGCCCACTTCGGCGTTTTCTCTTCACTGCCGTCTTTACCTAGCAGAGATGGTAAGAATTTATCGAAACCAACTGTATATGTATTAAGGTATTTTTCATCATGTAAGTCATTTTTGTACAAGTAATGACACATAGATAAGAATAGTGCTGTATCTGTACCAGGAATGATCTTAACCCACTCACAATCTAATGCTTCATCGGTAATGGTGAACTGTGGATTAATTGAAACAAATTTAATACCTTTATTCTTAATTGCTTCCCAACGTGGATACATTTGATGATCGGCTACACGGTATTCAACACGGTTATTTTTGAACGGGTCACAACCGATCATACAGAATACCTGAGTATTATCACGAACTTGTTCCCAGGCCGTTTGCGGTGAGTATACTTCCATGTCACCGATAATATGTGGCAGACTGATTTGTGATGCGCCACCAGAGTAATCACCCGATGTTAAGCTACAACCACCAATCATGTTAAAGAAACGGCCTTGTAATACGTTCGGACGGAACACACCTGCGTGGCTCCAACCACCATAAGAGCTACTGAAAATACCTTCGTTACCCGCCTTATCAATGGTATCTAGAATCGCCTTAGCTGTTAGACCAAGTGCCACATCCCAAGAAACACGTACGAACTCTTCTTTGCCACGTAATTCAACTTTGGTATCACCAGTGCCGTTCGTCATACCTTCGAGATAAGACTTTCGCACCATAGGGTAATTAACCCGAGTCTCATGGTAAGTTCTGCTTAATACACCCTCGGTCAGCATTTTAGTTGGCAGCGCATCAATGTCTGATAACGTCTGCACACCGATGAGTTTGCCATCTTTTACCACTGCGTTAAATGCACCGTAGTGAGTTGCATGTGGGATTAACTCGATATCTTTAGCAAATACAGCCTTGGGACCAAATAACGTCAGTGCAGGTACAGCACCTGCGGCTGCTAATGACGATTTCAAGAAATTACGACGACTTATGCTCATGTTTCATACCCCTGAGGATTGTATTAGGATGATTGCAGTAATACTTGGTTACTGCTTTTGAACAATACAATAATGAAATATTGAGAATGACATTGCCGCTTAATATGAATGAATATGACAAGATGTGAACAGGTTATGAATAGATAATGCAACGTGTTGCCTATCTCTAAAGAAATAGAAGGCACACTATTTTCAAAAAAAACTTATTTACTTTATAAAACAGCAACTTGTACTTTAAGCACGGCAACAATTGAAAGAAACCTCATCCAGCAAGCTGTTGTATATAACTTTGTAATTGGTCGACAGAATGCGCAATTAATAAATCAAGTTCTGATAATTGTGATTCAGATAACACTTTATTTTCACATGAATTTTTGCATGATGCTTCGAGTTGTTGGCAGCTGTCGTATAAGGCTACCAGGCCTAAACCCGCAGCAGCACCTTTCAGTTTATGTAATAACGCTTCTTGTTGCGCGGCATCAAGCAATGCAAAATCACTGTAATCCGATAGTGTCTGTCGACAAAATAAATGCCCTAACTCAATAACCTTTTCTACGCCCAGATACTTTAGGTCTTGTTCAAGGATGTCAGTATTTAATAAACCCGAGTTTGAAAAAATAACATCCTTGCTTACCATCGGTGATTGATAAACATCATCAGTACACATCGCATTCACCATTACCTTGGAAATAGTGCTTTTAAGACGTTTCATTTGTACCGGTTTGGCAATAAACCCATCGAAACCAGAGTCAATAAACTTGGTTATATCATCTTTAAACACATGGGCTGAAACAGCGATGGTTTTTAGTTGTCGCTGCCTATGCTCGGCCATAGATCGCAACTGCACAGCCAGCTTGACGCCATCAATATCAGGTAAGTTAATATCTAACAAAGCTAGCTCAACATCCTGATGAGCGTACAGTTCAAGCGCCGATGCCCCGTCGTAGGCACTGTATACTTGATGGCCTAACTTTTGAAGCAGTCCACAGGCAACATCACGATTAATTTGATTATCTTCAACAATGAGGATACGAAAATAGCTGTTGGTCTCAACCACATTTGATACGATAGATAACTGGTCATTAATCAAGGCTTGCGAGGCAACTTCCAACGGGATGTTAAAGTAAAAACAACTCCCCTGCGCCTCTATACTCGTTAACATAAGCGTACCTTGGATTGCTGACACCAGTCGCTGACAAATTGCTAACCCGAGTCCTGTACCCGCTGCACTGCTTAAATTAGCCACTTGGGTGAAGGCTTCAAATATTTCCTGTTGCTTATCCAGTGCAATACCACAACCGGTATCGGTAATACTAAAATTAAGCTGGTCGTCATGCGTTCCAATAGCCAAACTCACACAGCCTGAAGAGGTAAACTTTATTGCATTGTTCACTAAGTTGATAATGATCTGGCGGAGTTTACCCAAGTCAGAAAGCACCCAAGTATCAAGCTCGGTAGCGAGATTAAAGGTTAAATTCAGCCCTTTGCTTTCAGCTCTAGCCCTCATCAGATCAATAATATCATCACCTAAGCGCTGAAGATTGACTGCGCGTTTAGACACTTCAATATGACCAGCTTCAATTTTGGAATAATCCAGAATATCATTGAGAATATCCAGTAAGTTTTCACCCGAGGTTAGGATGGTTTGAGTATAAGTCTGTTGCTGCGTCGAAAGCTGAGTATCAGATAACAGCTCTAATGTACCTAACATACCATTCATAGGAGTGCGAATTTCATGGCTCATATTGGCCAGAAATACGGACTTGGCGTTATTGGCATCTTCAGCCTGTTGTTTGGCTTTCGCATGACCGACTGATTCATTATTGAGTTTTTCATTAATTTGCGTGAGCTGTTCTGTTCTTTGTTTTACCAAGATTTCTAAATTTTCTTTATGCAGACGTAATTCTTTTTCGGTTTCAATTTTTACCTGCTCAAGATTTTTCTTTTTTAAGGCATTATCCCGAAAAATATCCAGAGCCAGTGCCATTTGCTTGAACTCTTCATCATTAGAAGGCTCGACATTAATTTCAAGATCGCCTTCGGCAAGCTTTTTAATCACTTGAGTATGTTTAGATAACTTGAAGATAATGCCTTGATACACAATCTTCCACATCACCCCAATAATCACGATTAATGACAAGATAGTGGCCAACATAAGAATGCGCTGCGACCAAGAAACCAGCTTAAGGTGTTCCTGATTGGTTTGCTGCGCTTGTAGCGTTTGCTTATCTACCAGTACGCGAATACCTTGGTTAAGCTCACTGAGTTGCGTTGAAATAAAGAGGTGTAAACGGTTCTGTTTTTCTTCTAGCACTAAGTACTCTCGTTGTTGACTGATTAACGCGGTAAAAACATCAAGGCTTAACATCGCAGCCTGCACGCGTTTTAAACGATAAGGGTCTTTGATTGAGTCCACCAGCTGATTAATGATATATAAGAGTTCGTTCTTTTGCTGTGTTAAGTAAATCAACTGTTCTGCTTTCTCCGTGTTGATAATTAAGTTAGCTATTTGCCCCAGTTGCGAACTGTATCTTTCTAATGCAGTCATTTTATCTAATAAATTAAGATCTTCGTCAATAACAAGATCAATGTCCTGATAGATAATGTCCTTGTCGGCCCCCTGCTCAATTAAGTCATAAAGCCCACTTAATCTCACTAGTGCAAAGGTACTTGCGTTCGCTACTTGAGATTGTGATAGTTGAAAAATATTGCGCACGCCTTCTGAAACCAGCTGAAACGAAGCTTTACGCTGTATCTGTCCCTTAATTTGCAGTTTGGCATTGTCATTTAACTGACGGATATTTTTAATGACGTTTACTTTTTTTGATACCAAACTGCGAATATTGCGATGAGTTAGCTCTGAAATATCAAAGGCCTTAAACTGTCTGCTAATGGCTTGATTTAGTTGAGTCAATTCGGTATTGATCTGCTGCCGTTCAGTATCACTAGTGGCATTTTTGAGTAAGGTAGTTCGATTGGTGATTTTTAGGCTTATATTTGCCAAGCCTCGCGCACTTGATAAACTCGGCAGAGTTTGTTGGGTAATTTTTTCACCAGTATCGGCAATAAGGCTTAAGCTGTACCAAGACACTGTACTTATAATAACTAATAAGCTGGCAACAAAACTAAACGCGAATAACAGTTTGTTCCCTATACTTTGACGAAAACGCAATGTAAGCTCCTATTAACCTTACTAAAATAACCGCTATTACTAAAATAACGGTTATGACTAAATATAACTTATCCAGTGGTAACCATTTATTTTGAGATTTATTGTGAAACCTTTGTCTGTATTCATCAAGTTACTGTTCATCGCATTACTGCTCAATGCGCCTGTATCGGCAAGCACTGAACAGATGCAAGAGCCAATACGACTTTGTGCGGTTTACCCACACTTAAAAGATTCATATTGGCTAAGTATCAATTTTGGCATGACTGAGCGCGCAAAACAGCGAGCTATATCATTAAAAGTGCTGGAAGCTGGCGGGTATCAAAATAGTCAGGAACAATGGACACAAATTGAACAATGCCTACGGTGGCAAGCCGATGCAATATTAGTCGGCGCTGTATACTATGATCAGCTTAGTGCCAAACTCACTAACCTTAATAAAACAGTCCCCTTATTTGGTTTGGTTAACGAAATCTCCACAACAGAGTTAACCGGTCGCACTGGTGTTTCTTGGTATCAGATGGGGGCTAAATTGGGACAGTATCTTAGTAACAAACACCCAAAAACAGCGAACGAAACAAAATTAAAATTAGCTTGGTTTCCCGGACCAAAAGCAGGTGGTGGTAGTGAGCAAGCGACTTTGGGTCTAAGAGATGCACTGCAAGACAGTAACGTTGAGGTCGTATCAATTAAATATGGCCTTAATAATAAAATGAGTCAGTTTTCGCTGTTAAGTTCAACGCTGGTCGAATTTAATGATCTGGACTATATTGCTGGTAATGCGGTAATGGCAGAGGTTGCGGTTAGTGAACTTGCCAAGTTAGGACAAGACAAGCGGCCACAAATTTTAAGTCATTACCTGAGTCATGCTGTTTACCGTGGAATTAAACGCAGCAAAATTTTGATGGCAAATTCAGATCAGATGGTACTGCAGGGAGTAATGGCGATAGATCAAGCAACTGATTATTTATTACAAAAAAAATATAGAGAGAATCAAGGACCTGAAATACTCACAGTCACTAAAGAGTTGCTCGCGAAATTCCCGACTAAACAATCTTTATCACCAAGTAATTTCAAGCCAGTTTATTTAGTTAATCCCTAGGTGGCTCTTAGGCTGATTTTTTGCTTAGCTCGGCAGCAAATAGATAGCCTTCACCATGAACGGTAACAAAGTATTCCGGATTTTTAGGGTCTAATTCTATTTTATTACGCAGTCGACGTACTAATACGTCGATAGTTCGGTCGTTTGGAGCTTCTACCCGGTGATCGATCAAGTTCAGTAATCGCTCTCGAGATAAAACACGCTCAGGGTGGGCAGTAAAGGCAACTAAAATTTCATATTCAGCTTTGGTCAGCTTTATCTGCTCATCGTTTTGACAAAGTTTTCGCTTCGCGATATCAAAACTCCAAGAACCAAAATAGAATAGCTCATCGTTTACTTCATCTTGAATGGCATTTGCCAATTCATTTTTCGCCTGAGTGGTCAAGGAAATACGCCACAGCAGATTTTTTACTCGTACTAATAGCTCACGAAATTCGAAAGGCTTGGTAACATAATCATCAGCACCCATTTCTAAGCCCACTATTTTATCAATAGCATCACTGCGTCCGGTCACTAAAATAATACCGATATTTGATTGACTACGTAGGGTTCGGGTAATCATCAAGCCATCTTCATCTGGTAAGTTGATATCGAGCATAACAAGGTCGATTTGATGATTAGCCAATACGATATTCATCTCTGCTTTACTCGCAGCCTCACTCACCTGATAACCCTCATGCTGAAAATAACCAACAAGTTTAGCGCGGGTTATCGCTTCATCTTCAACAACCAAGATATGCTTATTTTTCAAATTAAGTTCCTTAACAGCTCTCCATTAACTAGCTAAATGACAATAACGCACAAGGCAACTAATTCACCTGATGTATATCAACATATAAGTGCTAAACGATGAGTGACAAGTCAGCTTTTTCTATTTATGTTACCTAGCGCCTCTTACGTAATGCTAAACGACTGATAATTTTAGAAATATGTTAAGAGGCATTGATACCAACCCATTTTGTCAGAGAAGATCGTACCTTTTTTGATACAACATAAAGAGCAGCTAGAGGGGTTTCAGCTGCTGATTTGAATGACGTTGGTGCAGGAGTAGATATTCGCCTAGGGTGTAGGAGCAGACTCGCTTGTATTTCACTATCGCAACACACTTCCCTTATTTGTCATGCGATTTTACCCTGCATTATATATTGAGGACCTGCAGCACCATTAAGGTATTGTTTACCTGTATCTTCAAAGCCACCTTTTAAGTAGCAAACCCGTGCACCTGGATTTTTACAATTAACAGTTAGATAAACAAAGTTATAAGATGAATCGTTTTCTTTTAGATAGGGAAATAACGCTTTTACTGATGATGTACCTAATCCTTTTCCTTGTTGGTTAAAATCGATAGCGAAAGTTCTTAAACCAACCCCATTCTCGACATGAAATTCATCACCCAATGTATACATAACATCTATTTAAAAAAAACCGACCACCTCATCATTAAGCTTTATTATATGGAGATCAATCGTATCATTTCCACTTTCAAGAAAATCTTCAGCTGTACCAGCCAACTTTACTTGCTCTTCAGTTAAAATCACCTGACGTACTTTTCCAACGCTTGATTGTGTAAGCTTTTCTATTGTAAGCATTTATCCTCCTTGAATTCTAATCAAATAACGCTATATTAAGGTGCTGATGCGAGCTATTACCATATAGCTGGCATCACCCGAGTCTGTTAGTACCCAAGCAATAGGACGTGGGATAATCGTCTGTGTCATCAAGTGATAACCTTGATTGGCTGAAAAGTCTGAAAAGTTTAACTGCATGTCACTAAGTCCCTGTTATAGCAAAGATAGTATCGTGACATATCAGAGGTTGTTAGCCTAGGTTTAATTTATGACTGAAAATGGCTTAATGATAAATTATCGATAGCACCTGCATCTCTTTCAATACGTCTTCATTATTTAATAACTACTCCTTGTCATTTGATTTAACTACTAATGATTTTTGGATCTGAAATCTTTTCACTTTCTCACGTAGATAAGTAAGACGTATACACGTCTAGCCCAGCATAAACTTGGCCCGTTTTTCCCTTATATTTTTAAGGTCCTCGTAATAGCCTCTTCAACCGTTTTACTCGACCCCTTAGACACATCTGAAATATTAAAAAAGAACATACGCCCACCTTCTTTGTTTAAAAATATGTGCATTTTTTATTCTTCGGCTTAACACCCGAATGCATCGCATGCATATTTTCACCACTGAGCTATCACCCCTTTCTCCAGTTTTTTACCCATATTTAACCGACAGGAATATTAACAAGGCCCGTACAGCTTGATTGCAAAGCATGACGAATCACCAAACACACCACAAACAAGTAACTACAAACCGCAAGATAACCACAAAGAGGTAACTGCATTGATGTATATCAACGCATAAACATCAACATCAAGTTAAGATACTTGTTTATATAACAATAAAGTATTACACATGAAATCAATGTCAACTCTACGTAACCTATATCAAAAACACGCCAACGAATTAGAATCATCCGGATATTCATCTTTAGCCGATATTAGCCAACAACCTTTTGATACATTTAGTCAAACGGTACGCGGACAATTAACCACGCAAGAAACCAGTGAACTGTATCGTCATGCCAAAAAATACGTCGCACTTATCCAGGCTGAGCAACAGAATTTAATATGCCGCACTAATCCACAATTAAAAAATATCAAACATCTAGCAATTGAACCACTGAGTAAAACAAGTGTCGGTTACGAGGGGATATACGACCAACGTAACGTCGCCTATACCAACAAAGATTCAGTCGCATCAATGTTTTCGCCAGCTGCTTATCTGACCCAACTCTATCAAGAAGGACTAGCATTACACGATATAAACAGCGCTCAAAACCTAGGTAAGCGCCGCCCCGACTTACAATCGCTGACGTTAAGCCAAGCTAACCTAGACACAGAAGTAAGTACCTTGACTCTGTCCAATGAGATACTACGTGATAGTATTGGTGAGTCTGACTTGAATCAAAGTCTATCTACACAACTATACCCATTTGACTTAC
Source organism: Moritella viscosa (assembly GCF_900120065.1). Lineage (NCBI taxonomy): Bacteria > Pseudomonadati > Pseudomonadota > Gammaproteobacteria > Alteromonadales > Moritellaceae > Moritella > Moritella viscosa. Next base: position 51,596 of record NZ_FPLG01000139.1, on the reverse strand, counting down.
CTTTAAACATACCATTTAACAATATTGAAATGGCGCTTGACTTACAGAAAACCAGTTTCAACAAACTCTCGAAGATCTTACCAACACATCGCATAAAAGAAAATACCTACTACGCATTTAAAAACCATCTTCCACCAGCCTTAGTCGATGCATTATTAATAAAAATCCCAGTTGATGATGAGCATAATTTAAATCTTCTGCTTAAACAGCATTTTGGTAGCGATGCCACCGTAGAGTCATTATCTTCAATTAAGACCTTCTGTCAAAAAACAGGGATAAACCGTGAAGAATTAAATGATTATTTAAAATTATCACCACTAAAAAGTAGCCTGTACGTTATAGATAAAAAAACGAAGGGGAATACGACAGTTCCATTCTCTATTTCACCGAATGAAGCAGGAGCACAATACCTAAATCACAATGCTAATGTTGATAATAATTTAATCACAGTGATTGATGAACACCTTCAAATGGATACCTCAACGATTATAGATTTACCCAATAGCCGAAGTTACCTTTTACCAACGACCACTCATAATGCACTAACATTTAGGCATCAATGCACAACGTATACCAATGGACACGGAAAAGGATTTGTACAAATAAGGATTGTTGGTGATAGTGATGATAGTACTATTCTTGAAACGAGAAAAATAAATCCGACATATAGAAATTGGAATGAATTTACTATCGACTTAAATAAAACAGTAGGTAAGTCTATCCAAATAAATTATAGTACCGCGCCGGAAAATGAAGTTCCAAATGACTGGACTATAACCAGGTTGACCTACAATAAGGATATAAATAAAATAAATCACACGGCTTTCATTAAACTTAGCCAAATAATTCGCTACTGCAAAAAAACAGGCTTAACGCCAGCGACAATCGATACCTTAATCATGCTATCACAAGATAAAACAACGCAGGGTGAGACAACGATAGTCGCGATCAATTTCCAGACGCTGCAACTTACAGGCCGAGTCTTAGATTATATGGCGCGCTATAGTATCAGTGAAAATGATGCAGTGATATTAGCAGGTGGCTCTATCAATATCTATGAGAAGACTGGTGAAACGAATCAATTTGATAAATTATTTAATAGCCCACCATTAAACAACCAGTATTTTACTACCGATGATAAAAATACGATCAATTTAAGTCCTGAATACTCAAAATATGAACTCGAACGCTCTGTACTTAAACGAGCATTATCAGTTGATGACGCCGGATTACTGACGCTGTGTCACATCTGTACGCCTGACATAACTGAATGGATAAGAAGTCTTGATAATATCAGCCTATTATATCGCGTCGGATTATGGGCAAAACTGCATAACCTAACCCCGCAAGCGTTACAGCTTATTTTACAATTGAATAATAAAAAAGAAACACTAAATGCAGTAGACTTACAGATGGCCTTTAAGTGTCTAAAGACTATTGACGAATCAATGCAGTGGTTAGAAGAACAACAATTATCAGTGGTAACTCTCAATGCTATGACCACAACTAAATACCCCGAAATACTACTTCCTGAAATGCGAAACTTACTTGAAAACCTGTATAATTCCATTGATAACAAAGCACTACTCGGTAATTATGGCTTAGCAAGCATTTCGGCTGAACCAGGGCGGTTCGGAGCCCCCCTTCAAGTCGATACTTGGTTTAACCGAGCCATTGAAGATCATGATTCAGCTCACCAATTTAGTATTCAAATTAAGCAGGATGAGAATGAACAATACTTTGGTACCGCTACATTAGAAGCTTACTCCGCTACCGGAGAGCGACTCGAAACAAAAGAAAACGTGGAAATACCTAACGAAGCGTACATTTACAATAACATACCCACAGATACAGTACGAATTCGCCTAATATTGGAGGTAACTAATAATACTCTTTTGTCTTCAATACCCTTGACTATTACATCATTAGCTTATCCATCTAAAAGCCAAAAAGTCGCGACGACTCATATACTTCCTACAGAAAGTACACTCCCTACTCCTGCCCCTCTGGGGCGACCTCCTAAATCACTAAAAATGTGTTTAGCCTCACATCTGGCATCTAGTTTAGGCCTGTCTGGTATCGATCAAGCCGTGATACTACAGGATTGGATAGACTTGATTGCACAAGAACAAGATTTAACGTTAACCTCAATAGATTCGTTTTGGCAAGAAATAATCAAACTTTGTGACAATGATGAAAATACACTTGCCAATAATACTGGTTTAGCTACCTTCTGTCAGGCGCTAGGACAATTAAGCTTAATAATAAAAAATTGGCAGTTAAGTAGTGTAGAGTTAGCACTTTTAATATATAAACCAAAAATACTGTCATCTGAAAATGTAAAGTTGTCACTCACTTTAGCCAATCTAAAAGAAATAAGTGACTTTAAGCACATGCAAGTACAGATTGGTGAAGCCTCAAATGAATTATTAGCCGCCCTAGATCAAGGGAAACTTGACATACCTCTATTAGCACATTTACTTAACAAGCCTGAATCAGAGGTTTTTCAGGCTGCCACCACAATGTCTCTTACAGATAAAGGTTTTATCAATGTTACGCAAGCGAACTATATTAACTTGCTATTACAGGATTCTGAAAGATTAGGGATATCAACGCAGAGTTTAGTACGGCTACTTGAACTATCGTTATACTCCGATAGTTACGCTTGGCAGCACTTATCAAATGCTATATTAAGTGGTTTACCCTCGATTAAGCAGGCACAGATAACTGAAAAACAAGATCAAGTATTAAGTGTAGCCCTGTGTGCTTATTATCAAAATAAATTTTTTCATTCAAATATAAGAATAAACACACGCGATGATATATTTCAATACTTACTCATCGACAATCAAGTATGCAGCAGTATCATCACGACCCGTATCGCAGAGGCTATATCGAGTATTCAGCTTTATATTAATCGCTGCTTGCAAGGTCTCGAAGTGAATGTGAATCGTAATTATTTTACAGGTATTTTTTTTCAAGATTGGGACATATATAATAAACGCTATAGTACTTGGGCTGGTGTGTCGCAACTAGTCTATTACCCAGAAAACTATCTGGATCCAACACTCCGTTATAATCAAAGCAACTTACAACAAAAATTATTGGCCGAAATCAGCCAGAGTCAATTAAGCAAAGAATCGGTAACAGCCGCTTATATGAATTATTTGGATAGCTTCGAGGAGATCGCCAACCTCAAAGTATTGTGTGGTTACCAGAACTCTAACGAACTGAATAAGGGAAAAAGCTATTTCACTGCACGCAGCTACAACCAACCTTACACTTATTATTGGCGTAGTTTAGATCATGAGGCATCTGATGGCCTACATGGTTTTATGGCCTCGGCATGGACACCATGGGAAAAAATTGACAGCCCAATCCAAGCTATAACTGACGAAGTTCGCCCCGTAATTTTTAATAGCAGACTATATATTAGCTGGATTGAAAACAAGTCTACTCCGACAAATAATCCGTCAGTAGAGGCAAACCAATGTGACCTGAAATTAAGTTACTATAAAATGAATGGTAATTGGTCACCTGCAATTACCATTAATATCGATCGTTTCAAAGTGCAATATGAAACTCAATCTGAAGCTGATTATAGTAATGGGGTAACACCACACGTTATAATAACAAATGATGGTCATGCTAACGTCCAGTTAACAGGGGTGGTACGGCCACTAGAGAACTATATTCAGGTTTTAGTAGATGGTGTCGTAATTAATCCAACATCACCTGATGTTGATTTTTTCGATGTATTAAGTATTGATAACTGGACTGGCGATAACACTTATCGCTGTAAACCAAAAGATAAAAATAACTTTGAGATTATCATAAAAACAGGGGATGAGAATTTCTGGAACCCTAAAACGTCTAGACCTCCAACGTATCCAATAACGTCCACTTATAAGTGCACTAGAATATCCCCTATTCTTTCCGATACGTACCTCTCTTATAATCCTAATTATGATGGAATTATGTTCATGGCTTACGATCGTGACACCATCGTTCCAAATGATTCAGACTCTTTAGACTCTCCTTATGGAGGTTATATCAATAGTCAACTTGAATTTACCTGGATTAATGACTGGAAAGATATATATAGTTATATCTCAAATAATATGAACAGCGGTGTTGTACAAAATAAGGTTATTCGCAACATTAATACGGTGAATTTTAAACCCAGCATCGAATCTACTGTTAGTATAAATAATACAGAGAACACCGAGATCAAAATATCAAGCGTTGAGCATACCGAACTATTAGTAGATAATTCCGAATTACCTCCTCAATTAAGTCTTAGCATAAACACATCATTCGATTTACAAGAGAATTACATTGAGCCTTTACTCGTTAATGAAGAAGGTGATGTAATAAACGATCAAAATTCTAGTTTTGAAGTGAAATCCTGTAAGATTAATTCACATTTTAGCCGTGATAAATGTATACATGAGGCAACTGTCAAGATTGATAAAAAGCACGTGTTTGGTATTAAAGCAGGCAATGTTTTGCAGCTCGGAGATAGCCATCTTTTTAGTGAACAACCAAAAGTGAAATTCGAAAGCCAACAGGACCAAACTCTTAAAATAACTTTTACCGCTAACATTAAAAAATCGATATTAAATAATTCTTATGCATTTGTATATATACAGCTTTACGGTCAATTTATAGGAGAAATTTATTATTATGAAAATTCAGGCGATACAGCGTGCACTTGGGAACACACACTAACAAGAGAAGATCTTAGATGGATGAGTCTAATCTATACAATCTTCGTAATATCTCCTTATGGTTCAAAAGTTTACGTCGTAACAATTCCAGAATTTGAAGCTAAGTGGGCACCAAATGTCACGATAAAGCTCGGAAGTAACTCGGTAACAATTAAAGAAGGTGGACTTCATTCGAAAACATTAACTTATATTCAAAATCTCGACGAGAAAAACAAGTGTGAAAAAATACAAATTAACATTAGCAACAGCAGTTCTGAAAATTGGCAACGTATTGATACTTTAGGCTACAAGGATTATCAACAAAAAAAATTATATACTTATAATTGGGGGGATGGTGATATACCTTTAAATACAGATGGTGAACCTATCATTATCCACGTTCAAAAAAATATTCCATCGCAAGGTTTGATAATATCCCCTACGTTAATCATTAAAGAAGATTCTAAGAGTATATATAAAAAAGCCTTTGATGTCAGCGTAAGTACATTAGCTAATGACACCCCCAATCCGACAGACTTCTTTAGGATTGAAGAGTCGAGCAGTAAAGTACAATATATGGACTCCAACACCACGAATCCCAGACGAACTCGCCTGAATACCCTGTTTTCTCATGAGCTAGTCAAACGTGCCAACGTAAGTTTAAATCGTGTACTAAGTTGGGATACTCAACATTTAAAGGAGGCTCAGCTAGGAGAAGGTACCTATGTTAAAATAACCCTTTCTAAATATGATCGTGGTATTCACGGTTCTGATAAATATTATAGATTGTACCTTTGTAGTTATTTTTACATATATGACAGAGTTATTCTGGCCGAAGGCGTATTGAGTGAGGATAATAATACCGAACTTACCCTATTTATACCTCGTAGCCCGTTTGCATGTGGACATAAAGATAATCTATATATTATCGCAAAATATCAGGGCGAAGAGACAGACAGTATCCTATTTAGCCGAGAAGATAAATCGGACCCACACGGCTGGCTTCTAGATGAAACCTATAATAATGGCACATTCGAAGGTTTAATTTCAGCCGAGGCGCTAAAAAATGATTCTGAACCTATGGATTTCAGTGGCGCGAACGGTTTATATTTTTGGGAACTGTTCTATTATACGCCAATGCTTGTGGTAGAAAAGCTACTTCAAGCGCAGAATTTCGAGGAGGCCGAACATTGGCTGAAATATGTATTTAGTCCTTCAGGTTATTTAGAAGGTAAATTACCTAATCTACGTCATGTTGATCGCCAATGGAACATGCGTCCTTTAGCCGAAGACACCGCTTGGGATAACTCTCTGACCGATAGCACAGATCCAGACATTGTTGCTCAATCCGATCCGATGCATTATAAAGTGGCCACATATATGAAGCTAATTGAATTGCTTCTCGCTCGTGGCGATATGGCTTACCGGCAGCTAGAGCGCGATACCTTAGCCGAGGCCAAAATGTGGTATGTCACGGCTCTCGATTTACTGGGCAATGAACCGGATCTTCCCCTCGCTGAAAATTGGCAAGATCCGACATTAGGCGTAGCAGCTAGTAAAGCAACCCAAGCACCTCTGAGCTTGGGTCACTCAGTGGTTCGCACCGCGAATACTTTAACCGAGGTATTTTATCCGAGTAAAAACAGTAAAGTAAAAGCTTATTGGCAAACCCTTGCCCAACGCCTATACAACTTTCTTGGCGATGATCTAGATTTTCCAATAGGCCTAACAAATAGGCAAAAGATTAAGCCCTTGGTTCACCCAGAAATTCGTACAGCGAATGCTTTAAGCAAGGTATTTCACCCTAGTGAAAACGAGAAATTAAAAGCTTATTGGCAAACCCTTAATCAACGCCTATACAACCTGCGACATAATCTGAGCATTAGTGGCGAACCACTAACTTTACCCTTATACGCCACACCAGCAGATCCTAAAGCATTACAGAATGCTGCAGCTGCAGCAGGTAATATTGGTAATGCGCACCTGCCGAGAGTCAGTATCGCTATTCAGCGTTTTCCAGTGATGTTAGAGAGTGCCCGTGGTTTGGTCAATCAACTGATTCAGTTCGGTGACAAGCTAACTGCAATACGGGATAATAAAGATAATGAAGCGCTTGGCATATTATTACAGACCCAAGCAAGCGACCTAGTAGCGGTCAGTCTACAGTTACAAGACAAAACTATCGAACAATTACAAGCTGAACATCAAACATTACTAACCAGTCTACAAGGAGCCCAATCTCAATATGACAGCTATCAGCAGCTACTAGATGAAGGTGTAAGTACTGTTGAAAAACAATGTATTGAAAAACGTATTTACGCAGCCTCTTTGAGCGGCGGCATCGGCGCTATGCAAACAGCCGCAGCAGCTTTAAATATACTACCGAACACCTTTGGTTTAGCTAACGGAGGGGGAAAATGGGGAGCCGCCTTCGAAGCGGCGGCCTCAGGTATAGGGGTTACAGCTAGTATTCTAACTGACACTGCAGAGGCAAACTCCATCTCGGAGCAGTACCGCCGTAGAGAGCAGGAATGGGCGCAACAGCGTGACGCCTCTAAATATCTGGTCCAGCAAATTAAGGCTCAGCAAGTTAGTCTCGAAATTCAAGTTAAAGCGGCCCAGCTACAAAAAAATCATATAAAAATGCAGCAAGCGCAAACTCAAGAGCAATTAAATTTACTCAAGACCAAGTTCAGTAATGCAGCCTTGTATAGTTGGCTACAGGGACGTTTATCAGCAGTATTCTATCAATTCTACGATATCACTATTGCCCGTAGCTTAAAAGCACAGCTGGGCTATCAATGGGAAACCAGAGATTCCGCCACCTTTATCCAACCAGGCGCTTGGAATGATAATCATGCAGGTTTGCTGTGCGGTGAAGCGCTCATGCTCAATTTAGCTCAAATGGAAGCAGCTTACATAGACAGAGATATACGGGCACTTGAGGTGCAGCGTACTGTTTCTATGGCTCTGGCTATGAAACTAAATAGCGCTGAGTTTACTCATAAGATTAAAGAGACATTGAGTGATAGTAAATCAAGTGATCCAGACAATAATGTGTGTAAACACACCATAGAGTTCAAAGACTCTCAGCTTATCGCAACCATCAACCTCTCTAGCTTGGCGTTAGACCAAGACTATCCAGAAAACTTAGGCACGACGCGTCGTATCAAACAGGTCAGCGTATCACTGCCAGCCTTGCTAGGGCCTTATCAGGATATCCAAGCTATATTGGCATACAGCGGTGCCGGTGGAGGAATCCACCAGAGCTGTCGCCATGCAGCAATATCACATGGGTTCAATGATAGTGGTTTGTTCCAGCTGGACTTTACCGACAGCAAATATCTGCCGTTTGAAGGCTTACCGATTGTCGGCGAAGACGGTAGTAGCAGCTTGTCACTAAGCTTCCCTAACGCAAAGGGTAAGCAACAAGCATTGCTGGAAAGTTTAAGCGATATAATACTGCATATCCGCTATACCATCCGCAATTAAACTAAAAATGAGTCACATTTTTATCAAAACATGACTCATTATTTATTGTTTCACTTCAGCCACAGTGTTGTCGTGAAACCTAAGTTTATTCTCGCTTACTCTGCATTATTTCATATTGCTCAATAGCGTTTTGTCACTGGATATATTTATGTCACAACCCACGAATAATTTGACTATCAACTCTCCTCAGTTACCACAGCAGGGAGGAACCATTGCCACGGTTCAAACTACACCAGGCCACGCAGGCCCCACTGGTGATCTGCAATTTTCAATCCCTCTACCTATCAGCAGTGGCCGTGATTTTACACCTTCCCTTGCTCTGCAGTATCAAACGGCTCAGGGGAATAGTCCCTTTGGCGCGGGCTGGCAATTACCCCTACTGTCAATTTTCTTACACACCAAACACGGTACCCCCCAATATAATGGCTCCGATCATTACGTCGGTCCGAGCGGCGAAGTGCTCGAACCAGAGCGTGATAAAACCGGGAATATTGTACGTAACACTCGCTCAAAATTTGGCTCAACACAGTTGGGTGATCACGAAGTAATACGCTATCACTCACGAGTCGCTGGCGGATATGAGCGTTATGAACATTGGAAAGTGTTATCGACTGACCCAGAACAAATATTCTGGTTGATTTTTGAACCCGATGGCACGCTTCATTGCCTCGGTAAATCACCTTTATCCCAAACTAGCGACAAAGGACGCATTGCCGAATGGTCTATCGAAGAAAGTCTGTCACCTCATGGGGAACATATTCATTATGTGTATGAGGCAGAAAACGATGACGGGATTAATACCAGCCTACCTCCGGAAGATGTAAGAAATCGAAGCGCACTATCCTATTTAACTCAGGTGTTTTATGGCAATGTTGTCGCATCTTCTGAACTTTATTGCTGGCGTGATAGCTGGCCAGATAAAACAAATGGGTGGTTGTTCAGCCTCGTGTTCGACTATGGTCAACGCAGTCTAGACACGAGTAAGCCCCCTGAATGGTCGACCACAACGCTTTGGCCTGCGCGCCAAGACCCTTTTTCCGACTACCATTACGGCTTTGAAGTGCGCTGCCACCGTATTTGCCATCAGGTTTTAATGTTCCACCACTTTCCCGATGAGCTGACAGAGCAACCGATGTTGGTGCGTCGCTTGATACTTGATTATGATCAAAATCCGATACTAAGCCGTCTGCAATCTGCACAAGTGTGGGCATATGGGGTAAATTCAGAAAACCAGACTATTGTTGAATCCCATCCGGCATTGTTGCTCGCTTATCAGGATTTCACATTACCTGCAGTTCCTCAGTGGCAAACTCTCGGTCCAACACCAGGGATTGATGATGCCCCCTTCTACCAATTGGTAGATTTATATGGAGAAGGATTACCAGGTGTACTATACCGCTCAGGAACGGACTGGCGATACCGTTCACCTCGACGAGGGTGTGAACACAATAACGCAATAACCTACAGTGATTGGAGCTCTGTACCCTCAGTCCCCTCACTGCAAAACGACAAGCAAGTATTAACCGATATAACAGGTGATGGTCGTCTCGATTGGATAGTGCTACAACCCGGATTGAATGGCTTTTTTACTCTAAATGATGATCAGACTTGGCAGTCGTTTACACCATTTTCAGCGGTTCCGTCAGAGCTGTTAAGTGGTGAAGGCATCTTTGCTAACATCACGGGGGCAGGTTTATCTGATGTCGCCGTCATTGGGCCTAATAGCGTGCGCTTCTATCCCAACATTCGACAGGGGTTTTCTCAAGGAGAACAGACCAACCTTAACGCATTAAACGTACCACTACCAATGCAGAACCATAATGAACGTACTTTGGTGGCATTTGGTGATGTACTGGGTTCCGGACAATCACACCTGATTGAAGTTTCCGAAAATACTGTACATTGCTGGCCTAATTTAGGGCGTGGCGAGTTTGGCGACCGCATCGAATTTGATTGGCAGTGGTCTGGTGACTGTGCTTTCCAGCCTCACCGATTATATATGGTTGATATTGATGGCTCTGGTGCTGATTCTCTTGTCTACGTGCATTCAGACAAGATGACATTATACAAGAACTTGTCAGGAAATGGCTTCGAGTCAGGAAAAGATATCTCTCTGCCTGATGAGGTTTGTTTTGATGATACCTGCCAACTCACATTTGCAGACTTGCAAGCAAGTGGCGGCATGTCTGTATTACTCTCTGTGCCCCATATGGCACCAGCCCATTATGTATTACCTTTGACCGCCCACAAACCTTATTTGATCTCTCAGTTAGACAATCAATGTGGCGCGTTCAGCCAAGTGACCTACCGCCATTCAGGGCAAGAATGGTTAGATGAAAAAGCAGGTAATGACAACGCAATCTGCTCGCTTCCAATGTCGGTATACTTGGTAAAGAAAATCACTCAAATAGACCAGATCACGGGTAATACACTGACACAGAATTTTACTTATCGTCACGGTGTTTATGATGGTGTTGAGCGTGAATACCGAGGATTTGGCTATGTCGAGACAACAGACACTGAACACCTTGCCGCGCTTCAAATCGATACTCATTCTCCTGCACTCAAAACATGTCGTTGGTATCATGTCGGCAATAAAAAACAAACAGCTTCTTATTGGCAAGGCGATGAGAACGCGTATACGTTGAAAGACACTTACTTCGCTGGTTGGACTCCGTCAGAATCTGAACTATGGTGGATTGACCGAGCCTTGGTTGGCACGTTACAGCGAGAAGAAATGTACGGTTTAGATGATAGCGAGCTCGAGGCTAACCCCTATACCGTACAGAGTGTACGTTATCAAGTCACACTAATTCAGTCAGGGATAGACGCTATAGCAGCACCAACGTTAATGATGACATCTGTAGAGCAGCTCAGCTATGACTATGAACGTATCAGTGCAGATCCGAGCTGCCAGCATACCCTCACTATCGAGTTTGATGACTACGGACTACCCCAACATGCGATCGCCATTAATTATCCAAGACGACCTATAAAAAATGGCGTATGGACAGGCATTTACTCAGTCTCCGATCAAGTTGACGTTGATGAGCAGCAGTTTGTGCTTAGATTGAATGAGAGCTTGAACGCTTACCTTCAAGAAGAAACCGATACTTATAGTGTGATTGGCCTTCCCTTTGAAAGCCGGAGCAATGTCATTGAGGGGCAAGAAAAGGATGTACCTGCGGCTGGGTTTTATGTTGAATTTTTCAAAAAGAACCCGCGCATGGTTCCAAATTCAATACGTCATTTTGCAGGACAGCAAAAACGTTACTATATCCAAAATAACGAACCTGTGGGGTTCTCGTACCCGCCGAGGGTCGTTCATGTGGAAACCGCGGTACTTGATGATGTTGCATTAAAAGCTTATGAAGAAGTACTGACAGCAGATCAGTTAATCTCCGAGTTAAACGCGGCTGGATATCAATTTGTTCCTAGGGTGCTGCCTTCTCTAGGTGAAAATGGCGTGTGGGTAGCCCCTCAATCTTACACTTGTTATCTCGGTGCTGAAGCCTTTTATTTACCGATCGCGTCCCGAACAACAACATTAGTCGGTGAAAGTCAGGTTACTTATGACGAATATCACTTATCGGTGACGTCAATAAAAGATGCGGTAAATAATACAACGACCGCGACCGTTAACTACCAACAATTGATCCCCCACACTCTAACGGATTTGAACGAGAATACGCAACAAGTGGCGACGAGTCCTTTAGGAATTCCAGTGAACGGTTCATTCTATGGCACCGAGAAGGGAACGAAGACAGGTTTTCCTTCACTAATCGATAGCATAACTACGCCGCTACATGTCGCAACACTGATAGAAGAAGCCGGAACGACGATACAACAAGAAGCATCGCTGTTTGCCTGTGATGAATTCAGCTGGCAATCGGAAGTACCTATGCCATTGCATCAGGTGGTATTAACAGCTGACGCTTACCCGGACATCAAAAGTCAGAAAATACAGGTTCAGTTAGCCTACAGTGATGGGTTTGGACGCGCTTTACAGCGTTTACAAAAGGTGGCCCCTGGGCTCGCTTATCAACGTACAAACGAAGGTGAATTAGCCGTTGATGGAAATGATAAGTTAATTGAAGCGCACACAGAAACGCGTTGGCATGTTTCAGGGAGAGCTGAGTATAACAATAAAGGTCAGGTGGTCAGGCAATACCAACCTTACTTTGTTGACGACTGGCACTATCTCACTAATACCGCCATGCGTGCACAAGGATATGCTGACACGCACTACTACGACGCCCTTGGCCGAGAGATCAAAGTAGTCACTGCGAAAGGTTTTGAACGCCGAAATTACTATACACCTTGGTTTACCGTCGCTGAAGATGAGAATGACACTTGGTCTGAAGTATCGCCGTCACATTAATCTTCATTACCCCTCATCAACTAACGCCTTAATATCTGGGCGTTGGTTTTTATCTACAAGGAGTTTACTTTATGTCTACATCCAGTTCTACCGCTCTATTCAAGGGAACCCCCACCATTTCAGTTAAGGATAACCGTGGTTTAGCCATTCGCACAATCCAATATAACCGTACAGCAGTAACCGATAAATTAGACTGTTTAATCACTCGCTCAACCTATAATGCAACGGGACAATTAGCATCCTCTTCCGACCCCCGTTTATTTAAACAAGGAATAAATAATATATCCAAAATAAACAACCTGTTAGGTCAGCCTCTACGTGTAGACAGTGTTGATGCAGGCTGGCATATAGCGCTTGCTGATATTGAAGGGATGCCACACAAAGAATGGGATGAATTAGGCACAGCAAGGTATTACGATTACGATGAAAGCTTTCACCGACCGATTGCAGTGCATGAACTACACACTGATATCAAGGATGAGACCAAGCAAGTAACCGAACGCTTTGTCTATGGCGATAGTACCCAGACCAATGACAATCTCAACCTGCAACTTATCCGCCATTACGATCATGCCGGCTTGTCCGAAATCACCAGTATCAACCTAACCGGGCAACCTTTAACACAGAACCGTCAATTGTTGTTATCGAAGAGCGGCGAAAGCGACTGGCAAGAGAGCGACGAGACAGCATGGAAAGATAAACTCAATTCGACAGTTTATCCCACACAATGGACCTATAATGCCTTAGGTACAATGCTGAGCCAGCTCGATGCTAAAGGCAATCGACAACGCAGTGAATATGATGTATCCGGTGTTTTATCAGCCAGCTACCTACTATTAGTAAATCAACCCGAGTCATCAGAAAAAACATTGGTATCTGATATTAAGTATAATGCCAACGGCCAGAAAATCCATGAGCGAGCCGGAAACAAGGTTGTAACAAGCTACACCTATGATGAGCGTGATTGGCGACTAATGCAGGTACTAACAGAAAGACCAGTGAAGGAAGGTCGAAATACCCAGCTTCAAAATCTGAATTATACCTATGACCCAGTGGGTAATATCGTCTCAATCAAAGACGCAACAGAGGCAACCCGCTTCTACAAAAATCAGCGCGTAGTGCCTGAACAAACCTATACCTATGATGCCCTGAATCAGCTTATTACTGCTTCAGGTCGTGAAAACGACGCTCACCCGCAACAAAATTCAACTCTCCCCCCCTTACACGACGCGAGTAATTATATAAATTATAGTCGTACCTACACCTATGATAAAGCAGGAAACCTGCTCACAATTGGCCATAACGGAGCAAACCAATACACCTTGAATATGGTGGTATCGAATAACAGCAATCGGACTGTTCAACAAATCAGTGATAACCCAATATCAGCTGACAAGGTAGATGAACTCTTTGATGCACTCGGTAATTTGAAACAACTTGAGCACAGTAAAGCATTAACCTGGGGGCGCTATAACCAACTAGAAAAAGTGGCGCTGACGAATAAGCAACATGAGGTTTACCAGTATTCAGCACAGGGAACTCGTATCCGAAAACTCTTGTCTGATGACGACAATGAGTCAGAAGTAATTTATCTACCGGGGCTAGAGTTGAGAACCAAGCGTGGCTCTGTGAGTGAAATCTTGCATGTCGTGACACTCATGAACACTGGACGAAGTCAGGTAAGACTGCTTCATTGGCAGGAAGACTGCTTACCATCCGATATACCAAACAACCAGTTAAGATACAGCATGGATAATCACTTGGGCAGCAGTAACTTAGAGCTAAACTGCAATGCAGATATTTTGACTATGGAAGAGTATTACCCATTTGGTGGAACCGCGCTATGGTCAGCCAAAAATCAGACCGAGGCGAAATACAAAACCATTCGGTATTCAGGCAAAGAGCGTGACGCAACCGGGCTTTATTACTACGGATATCGATACTATATGCCATGGATGGGCCGCTGGCTAAATCCGGATCCAGCCGGGACTGTGGATGGTTTAAATCTGTATCAAATGGTGAGAAATAACCCTGTTAACTTAAAAGATCCAACAGGCATGCTGGCTCATACTTTAGTTTCCAAACCTATAAAAAAACTTGATAGTTACCTAACAAAAAAAACCACAAAATATCTTCAGGATAAAGGTAAATCAGTAGAAACCATAAGAAAGTGGAATAACGCAAGAAGAACAGTAATGCTTGGCGTAGGCATTGGAATAGCTGTTGGTAGCTTTGCTGCCGGAGTTGGGGCCTCTATAGGTGTAGCAGTCGGAGTTGGAGCTGCTGGTATTTTAGCTGGCGCAGCTATAGGCGCTTTCGCTAATAAAATAAGTGATACAGCTGCAGGACACATGGCTAATAACGTCAATGGTAAATCAGTCACAATACAAACACTCGCTGGTGCTGCTGTTGCGACATTGTCAGCTGCGACCCACGGTGCTAGTAAAGGAGGAGGACTTTTGGCCTCCGCTGGTGGTGCAGCGTCTGGTGCTTTAATGGGAGCATTAGACCAAACCGAACGAGGCATGGCAGGAGCAAATGCAGGTGGATCTGCAGTTGGTACAGCAGATACACTCTCCGGAGGAAAGGCTAGACTTCCCGTTCAATTCGGTGCAATGACAGGAGGCATAATGGGTGGCTGGGTTCTAGGTAAAACAAAGGGAAGTGCCAGCGTCGGAGAGTATGCAGGAATAGGCGCATGTTTAGGCGGACGTATGGGGCGGTATATTGACAGAATCACATCGTTGTCAGGATTAGTTGGTGAAGTGATGCGTCAATACTCTACAACTGGTGCCATGGCAGCATGGGGAATTAAAAAACTAATGGGTGATTCTGCCGGCCATGGCGAATGGGGTGGTGCTCTTGCTGGCGGCGTCGCAGCGGGAACCTTTCGAGCAGTCGATCTAAACACCGATGGTGAAGCAACTCGAACCACGACGGCTCTAAATACAGCATGGACAACAGTAAATTGGGACAGATTTACAACCGCATTTGGTAATTACTTCAATAGTAATCATACTGAATCTATGGCGTAGCCATAACCCAGATTTATAAAAATAAGATATCGCGGTCTAATACCGACCGCGTTGTTTAAGTTATGCCAATATTGGTTATGAAATTACCACTATTCTAAAGCTTACCAAACACGCTTAACGTTATTATACTGGCCTATATTTTTGCTTTTTTAGGTTTAAAAATTTAAAAATCAACACAAAAAACAAAGGCGCAAATACACCACTAATAACGTCGCTGAAATCATTCCCCCCATCACCGAAATACCGATAGCATTACGGGCGTGTGGGTAGCCCCTCAATCTTACACTCGTTACCTCGGTGCTGAAGCCTTTTATTTACCAATCGCGTCCCGAACAACATTAGTCGGTGAAAGTCAGGTTACTTATGACAAATATCACTTATCGGTGACGTCAATGAAAGATGCGGTAATTGATGCATACTCCCCTCCGCCTAACCGCGCGAGGGGTTTAATTTTATCTGCAGCAATATTTAATCGTTCTTTCGTGTCTGTACTTACCACATTATCATTGATGTAAAGCTGCTTAATTTCAACAAAGATAAGTGTTTGCGGTGCATCTCCAATCTCTTTAATGTCATAAAGTTCGCAGCCATAAGCAATATCACATTGCGTTAGTCTCGGTAGCGAGAAATCATCAAAGGCAGTGGTCGTTAATCCCGCATTAGCAAGTTCAGATTCACCATGCGCTAATGTGGCGGCAGTTTGCGTGACAATGTCAGCTTGATCATCTGATGCAATATGAATAACCATTTTCTTATTTTTAAGGATGTTGGTGAGTGTATCTTTGTTATCACCACTCGGCTTTTTCCCAACCGAGATCATTAACAACGCAGGTTTACTTGATACCGCGGTAAAATACGAAAATGGCGCTAAATTATAGCTGGCATTACCCGAGTCTGTTAGTACCCAAGCAATAGGCCGTGGAATAATCGTTTGTGTCATCAAATGATAACCTTGATTGGCTGAAAAGTCTGAAAAGTTTAACTGCATGTCACTAAGTCCCTGTTATAACAAAGATAGTATCGTGACATATCAGAGGTTGTTAGCCTAGGTTTAATTTATACTTACAAATGACTAGCGCTTGTCTATTTCGCATAGAAGGCGAGATAAAACGTTCTGACTATGAATTTATCACCCGCACCTGTATCATAACCAAGCTACTGAAATTATAGCTATAAAGCTACGTCAGAAAGACCATACTAAACCAGTAATAGGACACTATGGAAAAGAAAAACCAAGGCATACAATCTGTAGAGCAAGCCTTTGATATTATAGATTTTTTCTCTAACAAAAATCACGCAATCTCGTTAGGTGATGCAGCTGTAGAAATGGATATATCTAAAAGTAAACTCCATAAATATCTAGCAAGCTTTCTGCGTATTGGAGTCATCATTCAAGATGTAAATGGTAACTACTGCCATGGGTCAAAGCTGATCGAACTTGGTGCCAAAATCCTTGGTCATACAGATATTCTCCACGTCTGTGAACCAGAATTACAACGATTAAGACTAGAAACGCAAGAAGCCACAGCGCTCGCGGTTTGGACAACACAGGGACCAATGATTGTTCGTTTCCTCGAAAGCCCATACCCTGTCGCGATAAGCTTTAGAGTTGGCTTTCACGCACCATTAACTGGCAGCTCTGTCGGGATGTGTTTTGCGGCATTTTCACCTGAAGAAGCTTATCAGCACCTGTTAAAAGCAGAAACGAAAAATGGTAAAGAACTTATACAAGACTTAGCATCAATCAAAGAGAATGGTTATGCGATTCGAAATAAAGTAAACCCAAGCATACCCGGTGCCAAAGCGATATCAGCACCTGTCTTTGACGCGACAGGCAATATAGTTGCGTGTATTCTCATTATAGGTTTCAAGCAACAAGACGACATTCAAGAAAAAGATATAAAAGCCATTCGCGATACGAGCAAACGACTGTCGCAACACTTAGGTTACACAATGACGAAAGCGGTGAAGTAAAGACGATAGACAACTCGCTTTAAACCATAGCCCCGAATAACCGGAGGTCCCAGTTCTCTACAACGTCGCTTTCAAGGCGACGTTCAACAAGCCTTCTCCATGAATCGACTAATGGTAACTCCAGAACTTTTATAAGCGCTTGTTTGTCTAAACAACCCGTGAAAATCAAGCTCATTATTCTTGCGACAGACCAGTCAGGGTAAGGTCGTTCACAAAGTAAAATCTCATCACCAACGCCGATTTGACCTTCTTCCAACACCCGAAAATACCAGCCAGTCCGTAAGGTATCTTGTAGCTTTAGCGACATATCGTGTTGATCAAATCTTTCGTTTAATTTCCAACAAGGCATACGTCCTTGTGACACTTCCAATAGTGTCGTTCCGATGCGGATCTTATCTTCGATACAAATGGTATGTTCATTCAGCCCCAAGGAACTAATGTTTTCGCCAAAAGCCCCGACCTCTTGAAACATTACATTATCACCGAGATCTTTCTGCCATTCAGCATAGTGTTCACTCGGATAGATATGTAGTGCTTTTTCAATGCCGCCGTGTACACTCAAGTCCCCGACTTCATCGTTGACAAATCCGAGCCTTTCAACAACCAGACGTTCATTCATCACTTTTTTATCTATCGCACTTGTTGACCCTCTCGCATAAGAGATCGCTTTACCGACAAGCACTGCGCCAACCGTTCCTATCTTTTTCATATTCAAGCTACCTCTTTGTTCTACTGTCATGTTACTTCGTCTCTATTCTGAATTGCTTCACCATTTGCTGTTTTGGAAGACGAGTATCCTAACTATTCGTCGGTCGATAAATGGGTTGTGAAGCGAGTACTTCGATACCTGTCGGCGTACTTTTTAGATAACGCACTTCATCATCAGAAAATAATACCTCTCTCTCAAACCCTTCAACGATTGGGAATCGATCCAATACTAAGGCTAGTATTTCTTCCCTTGTTCTGTGATTGTTATTTTCGATTATGACTTCGCAAAGTGGTTTTTCTTCCTTTGTTATTTTTATCTTATATCTCATTATTATTCCTCATTCTTGTTGCTTCAACCTGTTTAGGTGACTAATGACAGCTCACACTATGAAACAGGAAATTCTATTTAATAATATTACACAACAACTATATCAACCCCACCCTAATTTATCCATAGGGAATCAAGTTTAATATAAAGAAACGAATGCAAAGATAAATTTGAGTGGCAATACCTTCTTGATACGCAGAGGCAAATGAATCACCATTCAGGCTCTAACCAAGAGATATAATTAATAAGGCGGGTTTACTGGATACGGTAGTGAAATAGGAAATAGATTGAGTTGAAAGTGAAGCAGAAGTTACGACACAATCGCCATAAAAAAGACCTCCATTGTGAGGTCTTTTATATCGATATTCAGAAGAAAACATGACTATTCAGAGGAATACACTAGCATTATGATTTATTTCTTACAAACCAGTTGAAATAAAAAGATACATAGTCATGT
Source organism: Moritella viscosa (assembly GCF_900120065.1). NCBI lineage: Bacteria > Pseudomonadati > Pseudomonadota > Gammaproteobacteria > Alteromonadales > Moritellaceae > Moritella > Moritella viscosa. Next base: position 32,512 of record NZ_FPLG01000139.1, on the reverse strand, counting down.
TTTCGATTAAGTTTTTCCATTACCCAACAAATAGAAGTAACCATTATTGGCTAGTTTTTATTGTTATAGCATTACGCATGTCATACCATCTTAACTTCAAATAGATAAAATAGTCGCACTAAGAAAATAAATTACAGGAAATATATTATGAGCAGATAATGGGTCTAGCAAAGGATTTGAAATAAAAATGAAGCAATAAGAGATTGATTTAAAAAATAACGTTAGAAACGCGAAAAGCACAACACTTTTGAAGGATACCCTACAAGCCTCACTCCGGCACTTGAGTTCTCTGCTGCGGTTGCTTCCTTCCGGACCTGGCCGAGTTCACAGAGTATCAATGCGGAGGGACCCATAAGGCACCCATCAAACGTGTTGTGCTTGACAACGAGTGAATTATTAACTATTCACTGATTCTTTGCAACAGTTTATAGCAGTTTTATTCTCTACAAACGCCGATTGCACACTATCCAACCAAGTCGATCGAAACCGCGTCAATTAAATAGCTTTTTTGCTAAGGTACTGACCCATAAACATTGTTGCTGGTACAGGTTTACCATACAGATAACCCTGACCATAATCACAACCTTCATCAACAATAAACTGATCTTGTTCTGCGGTTTCAACACCTTCGGCAACAACTTGCAAGTTAAGCTTCTTCGCCATAGCAATAATCGCCCGCGCGAGTTCTTTATCTTGGTCTCGTTCCATTAGATTCATAATAAAACTACGATCAATTTTCAGCGTATCAAACGAATACTTCTGTAAATAACTTAATGACGAATAACCCGTACCGAAATCATCTAATGAAATGCGGACACCCAAATTTTGTAATCCAGCAATGGCTTTCGCGGCTTTCTTCTCGTCTTGTAATAAAACGCCCTCAGTTATCTCAAGTTCTAGTGAGCTACCAGGTAAACGATAATAAGCCAGCAACTGCGCAATACGAGAAACCAAGTTATCATCACGAAATTGTACCGGAGACATATTAACTGCAATACAAAAGTCACCACCAAAACTCTTACGCCACTGAGCAGCTTGTTCCATTGCGGTCCGTAATACAAAGTTACCTAATGCTAAGATCTGTCCATTTTGCTCTGCTAGATAGATAAAACGATCTGGCGCAACAGCACCTAAGATTGGATTCTGCCAGCGAATTAATGCCTCAGCCCCCATTACTCGGCGGGTTTTAATACAAATCATCGGCTGATAATGCACTGACATTTCATTTTTATCCAGCGCTTCGGCTAAATGCGATTCTAAATAGTGACGTTCACCAATCGCGGCACTCAATTCTTCAGTGAAGAAGTTATAATATGTCCCCGTATCTTTACTCGCACTCATTGCAGCTTCAGCTCTTTCAACCAAAGAAATACCTTTGTCTTCAGGTGAATCCGCTAACGCAACACCACAGCAAACCTGAGCTGTGATCACGTAATCATCAATAATAAACGTTGATTCAAAGGCTTGTGAAAAACGTGCTATCAAATCAATGGCTTGCTCAACAACGTTATCATCACGAACAACAACTGCGAACGCATCACCCCAGCAACGCGCAACCAAGTATTCTGTCGTTAACTGTTGATGAATACGCTGACTTACTTCAAGTAATACTTTGTCACCAATAGCATAGCCATAACTGTTATTTATAGATTTGAAGTTACGGATACCCAAATAAATAACGGCAAGTTCGTTTTCATCATCAACATATTCCAACATGCCATCAATCTGTTTAACTAATGAAAACTGATTAGCGACACCTGTAAGCGAGTCATATTTTTGCTGATAAATAAGGGTCGATTCTAATGCCGAACGGCTATCTTGTTCATGTAATAACGCTTGATTAGACAAGGTTAGTGCCATTGATTTTTTGGCAAGTAAGCTCTGTAATTTACGGTTGGCGTGCAGTAATTCGGCTTTCTCGTAGAGCATAGCGAGATCAGCACTCATCGATTGTTGAAAACGTGCGATAAGTAATTTGCAATGTGGTGTAAATTCATGGATTTTCGTATCTAAGACACAAAGTGTACCAAAAGCTTGATCATTCGGCCAAGTAAGCGGAAGGCCATAATACGCCATGATATCAGCGCTAACATTATGATCAAATGTCCATGTTGAATCGAGGGTAGCGTCTTCAATAAGTAACTCTGTGCGGTTATAAATAACCTGTGCACTGTAGCAACTTAGTTGCTTCGAATCTGATAATAACGGCGAGGTTGAACTAACAGTTTCGCTTGACGAAAAAATTCGAACATCATTGTGGTGAACGCGCATAATTAATGCTGCAGGCAGATTCATAATGCCAGCGATCAACTCTACAGTTTGTTGCCAACCACGAAACATGGGTTCCGGGATCTCAATAACCTGAGTATTAATATTTAGCATGCTACATCTCTGTTAATTACACCGCTCTAAATGACATCGTAAACCTTCATTACTATGCCCTTATTCATCTGATGAATAAGGAGGAATCTGTATACTACAAGAAAACAAAGAGAACACCAAGTCAGATTTATAACAAGCAAGAATTATTATCATTTAGCTCAACTATTCGTATAAACTTGTGACCCACAATTGAACGCAAGCCCTACTTAATTTGATGCAGTTCACATTTATCGTATCTGGTAGCGAATGATAATGTATCGGCCACATGAATTTAGCCAGTTTATTTTGTAAAAATTTATTCATATCATCGACTGATAAGTATGCAACAGAGTCAATAACAGCAATTGGACGATGGCCAAACTCTGCATCTTCACATGAGAACACTAATGCTTGATTAATGAACGGGTGTGAAAGTAAAATGCGCTCAATTTGTTCTGGATGAATATTTTCACCACCGGAAATAAACATATTATCTTGTCGACCAAGAATAAATAATTCATCCGCTAACGCATCACCTTGCGCTATCATGCCTAAGTCCCCCGTGACAAGCCAACCGCTTTCATCAGTAATGGGACGTAACGCACCTTGATAGTAATAACCCATCCCTAAACTTCTACCTCGAACTTTAATTTGTTTGTCAATCAAGGACAAGTCACGATAAGCGAGCAAAGTACCAACACCAGCACTATCATCCGCAAGTTTAGCGGTGACAGTAGAGGCCATCTCAGTCATACCATAACCAGACCAGCAATCAATACCGAGGGATTTTGCTTTATTCGTTAATGCGACGGGGATCACCGCACCGCCTAACAAAATACGTTTAAGACTAATACGATTTTTATCTACATCCAGTTCATTCAAATAGCATCTTAATTGAGTTGGCACTAAAGACGCATGTGTTACTTGTGATAACTGTTCAACAAGGTTATCCGCTGGCGATAACACCAGTTGCCCACCAGCAAATAACCAACGCCAAACAATCGCTAATCCAGATACATGAAACAAAGGTAACGACAATAACCAACTATCTTGTGCCGTATAGTTGAGCGCCGACAACAAACCCGCTGCAGAATACAAATGATTTTCACCACTATGTGCAACAGCTTTGGCTTTCCCAGTTGAACCCGATGTAAAGACGATACTGGCTAGCCGCTCTGCTTGCCATTCCAGCTTAATACTATCCTCAGTACTTGCATAATTGGTTGCAGCTGTAGACGCTGCTATAGATATATTTGACTTTATTGATAGCGTTTTCTTCGAAGGGACACTGAGAGGAGTAAACACTAACTCTCTCGTATTATTGATACTTTGCATGCCTTGTGATCGATTAAATCTAGGTGCTGATACCCAAAAAAACTGCGCGTCGAGTGCTTCAAACTTGTCACTTAACTGTTCAGAACTCTGTTTCGGATCTAACACCACACAGCAAGCACCGAGTCGTAAACAAGCTAAGTATAACCATAATACATCTGGGTTATTAACGCTCACAGCAGCAACAATATGATCTTGTCGTACACCTTGTGTGTTTAACTGTTCTGCATATTCATCCACCAGCGAACTCATATGCTGCCAAGTAAATGAGTACTTACCGTCTATCAAGGCAATAGCACTCGGATTAAGTGATGACCAATGTTGCCAAGGCCAACAACTAAAACTAACTTCATTAGACTCTATGTCATCAATTACAACGTCTATCATTTACAGGCTTCCACAATACGATGCTGACTTGTATTTATATCTTGTAACTTATTATCTGTAACTTGAAAATAACAACGACAGGGTAAGGCAGCTAGTGCTATCAAAGGTAAATTACAGCCCGGATAAGGCATAGCAACTTGCTGCTTAAAAACATGCAAGGTATCTAATCCCGGCGTAGTATCAGGTGTTAACCATTGCGATAAGCGAGCCAGTTGCAATAAACCAAAACTTGATTCAAGGCTTGAACTAATCACCACAGTTAAGCCCAGTTGATGTGCTTGCTCAATAAGATTACGGCAATGAATAATAGAACCAGTCAGCATAGGTTTAATCACAATTGCAGTAATTGATGCAGTTTCTGAAGCATTACATTCCGCGATTGTAGACTTCATAAACTCACCATTTCCCTGCCCTCTCGGTTTTTTACAAGCATCCCGTAGGCTTTCATCCCACGCTAGAGCAATACCTGTTTCACGTGTAAACAAGTAACTATCGTTTGGGCGATGACACGGCTCTTCGATGAAATCGATACGCTGGCGTAACGCCACAGGGATCTGTTTAGCAAACACCAAGGCTGCATCCAATGACCAGCGTTGATTGGCATCTAAACGTAAGCGTAATTGGGGGTATCGCAGTAGTAACTGTCGGGTAACCTCACCGTCATGGCGGGCACCTTTCGCTGTAGGTTGCGTGGCAATTTTCAACTTACATAAGGAGCTCGCAGCAAGTTGAAAATGTTTGCGGTTTATAATTCTAAGATCAGCGGCTAATAGTAGCGCGCTGTTAATGTGATTATGACTATTATGAAGACTGTCGTTATGAATATTGTCGTTATGAATATTGTCGCAATAAGTCATTTTCGGTAGCTCGTCGTCTAACTCCAAAAGTGCCATGCTAAAGCCAAACGCCACCGAGGGATAGCACATACTCAGGTCCACGACGCCCTGCTCTAGCCAAATTTTGATTATGCTTTCAAGTTGCTGCTTTGCTTGCGCTGATGTCTCATCACTAAAACCGGGTAAAGGCGCAACTTCTCCACGCCCCACCTTATTAACATGAGTGCTTTTGCACCGTGCATGCAGTCCAGTACTTTCTTGTAATTTAGCACTATCCTGCAATTCAACCCTTTCTTGTAACTCAACAATCCAGCCTTCACGAACACTAACAGACTGGCCACGTAATATAATGGCACAGTCCAAAGGCAGCTGGTAATAGTACAAGTTAACCTGCCGTTGCATTAACAATGCTCCGCTTATTGATTAAGGATTACGTGGAAATTTAGAGAAATTAGGACGTCGTTTTTCATTAAAAGCATTACGTCCTTCTTGCCCTTCGTCTGTCATGTAGAACATCATAGTGGCATTACCCGCCAACTCTTGTAATCCAGCTTGACCATCACAATCCGCATTCAATGCAGCTTTCAAACAACGTAATGACATTGGACTGTGTTGCAATACTTCACGACACCAACGCACAGTTTCACGTTCTAAATCCACCAGTGGCACAACCGTATTCACTAATCCCATATCTACAGCTTCTTGTGCATCATAGAAACGGCACAAGAACCAAATTTCACGGGCTTTCTTCTGCCCAACAATACGCGCCATATACGATGCACCCCAACCTCCATCGAAAGAGCCGACTTTAGGACCTGTTTGACCAAATTGCGCATTGTCAGCAGCGATAGTCAAGTCACACATCATGTGTAATACATGACCACCACCAACAGCATAACCCGCCACTGCCGCTATGACAGGTTTTGGACAAGTACGGATCTGACGTTGAAAATCTAACACATTTAAGTGATGCATACCTTCATCATCTTGATAACCGCCATAATCACCGCGCACTTTCTGATCTCCACCAGAACAGAACGCATGCTCGCCAAGCCCCGTTAGAATAATAACACCCACGTTTGAGTCATAACGAGCATCAGCTAAGGCTTGCATCATCTCTTGCACTGTTTGTGGACGGAACGCATTACGTACTTGAGGACGTGCAATGGTGATTTTAGCAATACCATCTAATGATTTGTGAAAATGAATATCTTGGTATTCACCTGTGTAATCTTGCCATTCTACGTGTGCGTATAGTTCTGCTTCTGTAATACCAACGGTTGTTGTCATCATAATTCCTAATCTGTTAAGTTTTTATTTAAAACACGTTTAAGCCGCTTTCTTTTTCGTCGCTTTGCTAACTGCTATCTCACTCACGAAATCTCTCACTAACTGAGTCAATACATTTGGCTGATCTGCATGTACGTTATGCCCTGCATTTGATACAAGGCAATAATCCAACTGACTTGCTTGTGCTAATTGCACAAACTTAGGGTCTAACTCACCACAAACCATACGTACAGGAGGTTCATAATTTTGTAATTGTGGTAACAAATAACCTTGCTTAGATAATGAGGTCGCCGCCAACATTTTGCTTATCTGCATACCGCCGTTAAACCCATTTTTATCAGCTTGAGTTTTACAGCGCGTTTTAATCAAAGCGTTTTTTTGAGCCTGAGTTAGCGATGCAAATACCCCTTGCTGATACCAATCAATAAGCACACAGGGTAATTCTTCTTCGCTAAAACGTGTTACCCAACCCAAATCATGTAATCCACGCTGTAATTGTTCAGCACTACTATTCAAACCTGAATGACCACTTTCTAACAGCAGCCCATCGATGGTATACAGCCAATTAGACGCTTGTTCAGTCGCGATTGTCATGGCAATCCGCGCCCCTAACGAGTAACCGACCAAAATAATATTATCGAGTTGATACTGGGCAAGCGTAGTAATGATGAGTTGCTGAACGTGTTGAAAGTCATTCACAGTGACAGCTTGGCTACCCGCGTGTCCCGGTAAATCAATACAGATACACTGATAATCCGCTGATAAATCCGCAATTATCGGTTGCCAATCTGCCGTTGAACCCAGTAAACCATGCAAGAACACCAAACTAGGTTTCGCTGCGGAGCTTTGAACACGATAATTAGCAGGCTCAAATAAGACTGAATATAGAGGTAATTGCGTCTGTTTAGAGATAATCATATTAGATAAAACTTGCATTTTTCACCTCGCTAAACAGCTGTTTGAGTTGCTTGGCGGCTTCCCCGGCTGGCGTTACTATTTCCACCAACAGCGTTCGTATCTCCCCAGCAAATTCACCTATTGGATTTAATCCATGATCAATAGCAGACAGTGCATCCGTTAGTGTTTTAGGTTGAACGTAATCCAGCCCAAACATCGCAGCCGCATGTTCAAATTTAAGTCCATGTGGCATACGGTAAAGCCGCTCTTTTTGCTGCTCATTAACAGGTAACATATCGAAAATTGCGCCACCGTCATTATTCAGTACCACGATCACACTCGGATATGTTGGACTCGAAAATAACGCCAGTGAATTTAAGTCATATAACAAAGAGGTATCACCCAATAAACAAAGCATGCCTTGCTCTTGCCCTGCTTGCACTCCAGCAGCCGTCGCCAACAAGCCATCAATACCCGAAGCACCACGATTACTAAATACAGGCACATTCGGTAATGTCACAAACATATCAAGTAAACGAACAATCAAACTATTTCCAATAAATAAACTCGTCGGATTGGTTAAGGGCGGCATAGTCAAGCAAGCATCTAACATGGTAGCCAAACTAATTTCCGTTAGATTATCAATGTAACGCGTCTCTACCAACTGACGTACTTTACAGCTAGCAAACGTTAATATCTTAGCCCATTCATAACCGTTAGCATCACAATGAGATGCACCAATATCTGCGAATATACGGCTATTTGTTTCTAACGTTCCATTAATTGATACCAATGGCTCGCTTAACTGACGATTCAAATGACCTTCAACAAATAATGTTAACCAAGAGGAAACTGAACTAATAAATTGCTTACAAGTATGATGATAAGGGTCTAACTGCCCCGCTTGATCTGCAATTAACCAATAGTCTTGCCAGTCATGCTGCGCAATAAACTGGCCTAAACGCTTTGAGACCAATCGCGCACCAAATTGCACCAAGATCTCAGCTTCCGCTAACTTATCGTGGCATGCTTGGTTTTGTAACCAAACATCATAATGCGCCCATTCACTGCTGCCACCTGATTGCGAGTCAACCAATACAGGCCAACCCAAAACAGCCGCCCAATATTTAATCTCTTGTATCTCTGCAACTGCAATAGCGCCAATAACAACAAGTCCTTTTTTGTTTACAACGGGCATATTAGTATAAATAGAGGTATATAAATCAGCAGACACCTTCAAGTCTAAAGAATGACAATGTGTAGAATGACTATCGGATAAATAAGTGTTTAGCCCATTGATGCCAATTGAATTGGCTCCTAATGAATTAATCGACAAATACGTGTTCTGTGAAGCTTGCCATCCTGTAATCCCAGCCAGATAATCACTAAAATCAGCCTCACCGCCATACAAGGGTTCAGGGTAAGGGCAATTTATATGAACCGAACCACCCACTTGCTGCTGCACCGCTAAGCTTTGGTCTATGGAACTCAACAGCCATTGCGGTGTAATGGCCAAACTCGGGCTAGGTAATAATAATTCATGACAAACATGGCTTGAGAATAAACCTGATTGTTGAATGGCCTGATTCGCACCACAATTAATTTGTTCGATAGGCCGATCTGCAGTTAATAACACCAGTTTTTCTTTGGTTAAACCACTTTCGACCACTGCTGGTAATAAATTCGCCACCGCAGTGCCTGATGTAACAATCACAGCAACAGGCGCTTGTAATGATTTAGCTAACCCCAGTGCATAAAAACCCAGTCCGCGTTCATCAAAGTGGTTGTGTAAGGTCAGATTGTCATTCCCTTCAGCCGCTAAAACAAGGGGGGTTGAGCGAGATCCAGGCGCGACGCATACATGACGAACGCCTAAACGACTCAATTCATCTAACATTAAGCTTGACCATAAACGGTTTAATGCGGCCTGTATGTTTAAAAGATATTGGTTTGTTATCATGCGCGTTGTAACTCAGGTACAAATGCATTTAAGCGAATATCATCGCAGTCCATATTACAGTTCACTGTCGAATCAGGTTCAAGTAAGGTTAACAAGGTCGCGGTTTTACGTTCTAGCTCTTGCCATTCACTTACCGGGTTAGAACCAGGTACAATACCCGCACCCGAAAAAAGCTGTACTTCATGCCCTAAAATTCGCGCGCTGCGGATCGCAACACAAAACTCACTTTGCTGCAGACCAACATAACCAAGCGCACCGCTATACCAACCCCGTAAAAATGGCTCATTGTTCACAATAAAATTTAATGCCGGTTGGCGTGGTAATCCAGCTACCGCAGCGGTTGGTTGTAAATTCGCTAATAATTCTGCATCATCAACATCTGTAGTAAGGGTCCCTGAGATGTGATGTTTTAAATGCTGCACTTTACGCAGTTTCACTAATTCCGGTTGCACCGATACCTGTAATGAATCACAACGAGGGTCTAGACGCGCCATTAAATCCCCCACAACTAAACTGTTTTCATAACGATTTTTGCTGTCATGCAATAGCCAATGAGCTAAACCACGGTCTTCCGCCGCATCATCACTGCGTGCCGCAGTACCCGCCAGCGCCTCAGTATCTAATTGACGTTGTTTTCGTGAAAATAATAGCTCTGGCGTTGAACCAACAAAATAATCGTTAGCCTGAAGCGCAAATATAAAGTGGTAACACTGCTGATTAACCAGACGACTTTGCTGTAAAAACTGAGCGGCAGAAAGTGGACGATTTAGTGTTAGTTTTGTTTTCCTCGCTAACACTACTTTATCAAAATCTTGTTGTTCGATAGCATTCAACGCTTTGGTGACAAGATGAGACCACTGATTAAATTCAGGATAATGACTACGCGCTTCAATCTTATAAGACAATGGAAGTGGTGTCGGTGCAGGTGTAATTAAATGCGCAAGACTTTCAAGCAATGCTGCTTTGTCATATGCTTGCTGTGTACTCTTTATTCCATCACCGTCGTGAACGTTCACTGAATGAGCAGGTAAATTCACCGATAATTGCCAACGACTATTTTTACGCGTTAATTCAATTTGCGGTAAAAAGTAATAATCTTGATGTGAGAATGCACAACCACCCCAAATACGCTGCTGTTCATTAAGCTGGTTTTTAGCTGTATCAAGATCATGAAAATGGCAACACTGACCTAGGGCGACGACTTCTTCATCGCAGTCTCTAGATTGCCAATAGAATTGAGGGAATAAAATCTGAGCATCAAACCACTCAATCAGGTCGGTGGCATGCAAGGGCTGTAATTCGACCGAAAGACGAGTTTGCTCTGGCTGAGCATGAATAATCAGTTGCTGTAATGCTTTAATCGCAGTTGCTAGTATTAACAAAGCGGCCCCTTAGTAAACTACTACTTAGGGGATGAAATTAACACATTTTAGGTAGACCCAGTTACAAACCTATACTAAATGAGTATTTATTCGAACTATTTATAGCTTAGATCAATAAAATGTTCGTTTTAGAAAAAAATAAACTTCGAAGCAACACCGAGTAATAACAAAGCAAAATACCGTTTTAGGATATGACTTGGTAGTGAGTGGGCAAGTTTTGCACCTTGTTTAGCAAACACAGTACTGGTAATAATGATGCCAAAGAAAGCAGGTAAATAAATATAACCTAAGCTGTACTCCGGCAAATCAGGATTATTCCAGCCCGTAATAATATAAGTACACATACCAGCCACCGCAATCGGTAAACCACAAGCAGAAGACGTAGCAACAGCATTACGCATCTCGACACGACACCAAGACAAATAAGGCACAGTAAGTGAACCACCACCAATGCCAAATAAAGCTGAAATAGCACCAATGACACCACCAGCTACACTCAAGCCGGCACCTTTTGGTAGCTCATGCTCTGCTTTTGGTTTTAAATTAAAGCCCATTTGAACCGCAACAGTTAATGCATAAATACCGATAATCATTTGTAATGTATCACCTGGTAAATAGTCAGCAAAAATACTACCGGCAACCGCGCCAATAACAATACCGATAGTCAGGCGTTTAACCAAAGACCAATCAATTGCCCCTTTACTGTGGTGGGTTTTAATCGAACTAAGCGAAGTAAAGATAATCGTCGCCAGAGAAGTACCAATCGCTAACTGGGTTAAGACTATTGGTGAGAGTTCTTGCAAGGTGAAAGAGAAAACCAGTGCTGGTACGATAATTAAACCGCCACCAACACCAAACAAGCCAGCGATCAAACCTGCCGCAGCGCCTAAAATTAAATATAAAACCACAATCATCTAAATAAGCCTTTTTACAATACACCCTATCTTTTAAGGTGAGAATTTTAAGGTAAAAACTTTAAGTATCTAATTAGAATATCAAAATTGTGGTTAAAATACTAAGAAAGTGACAACACACCTGTTGATAACAGATAAACCGCACCTGCAGCACCTGCTAATAGCACGAATGAATAAGCATAATCTTGCTTGTTAAATGCCTGCTGTTTTTCAGCAAGTGCTTTCTTATAAATCAATACACCTGGCAAATACAATAATGCACATAACAACATATACTCAGCACCGGCTGCATATACGAGCCAAGCACCATAAAATGATGATATTAATGCAATAACAAAATCTTTCTTACGACCTTCTGTTTCACTATAACCTTCACCGCTTAACGCTACTTTCACGCCATAAGCACCCACTAAAAAATACGGTAACAATACAGCCGAAGTCGCAATGTTTACCAAAGCTAAATACGAGCTTTCTTGTAATAAGGTTAAGATTAAAAATAACTGAACTAGACAAGATGAGAACCACAGTGACGTTGTCGCGGCGCCTTTACTGTTTTCTTTGGTAAATGCTTTCGGAAATAGCCCTTCTTTCGCCGCAATGAAAGGTACTTCGGCACTGACCACGGTCCAACTCAATAACGCACCCGATACCGAGATAATCAAACCAGCATTAATCAGCATTGCGCCCCAAGGACCAACGATCACTTCTAAGATATGCGCCATTGATGGGTTTTGCAGTTGTGCAACTTCTGGTTGAGTCATTACACCTAAAGTAAACAAGCTAACAGCAATATAGAGTACTAATGCCGAGAACAGCGCAATACCAGTTGCTTTCGCTACGTCGCGTTTATCCTTAGCACGGTTAGATAAAATAACCGCACCTTCGATACCAATGAACACCCACAGTGTAACCATCATGGTGGCTTTAACTTGATCTAATACCGAGCCTAGCTCAGGTGTTTTCTCACCCCAAAAATCAAGGGTGAACTTATCAAAACTGAACGCCATCACAGCCAAACAAACGAAAGTTAAAATAGGAATTATTTTCGCAACCGTCGCAAATACATTAATTAAAGCGGCACGCGTAACACCACGTAATACAAGCGCATGCATTGACCAAATTAATAACGAACCGCCCAATACTGCAATTGGTGTATTGCCCTGACCCATCACTGGATTTTCAGGGGCATCAACAAAGTAGCCTATCGCACTAAAAAACACCACAGCATACGATACGTTCGCTAATAAATTGCAGATCCAATAACCCCAAGCCGACATGAAGCCGATGTAGTTACCAAAACCCGCTTGCGCGTACGAGAAAATACCACCGTTTAAATTAGGGAAGCGAACAACTAAATTACGTAATACCGTCACCAACGCAAGCATACCGCAACCCGTAATCAACCAACCGAGTGTAATTGCGCCAGGTGCAGCCGATACGGCTACGTTTTGCGGTAGACTAAAGATGCCGGCACCGACCATGGTACTGAATACCAATGCGACTAACATGCCTAGTCCGAGTTTATTTTCCATCAATAATTCCTAAAAAATGCCAGCCACCAACATTAAATTCCAGTGAAGCCTTATTTTCGTTCGTTAATATAATACAATATGGCGAATTGTATTATATTATTTTACATATGCAAGAATATTCACTAAATTTGCATAAATCTAAATGTAACCGTAGGATTGCTGATAATCTGACCAGAACCGACCATCACCCTATTAAACTTATCTTTTTTCTTACATCTTGTGCTCCATTCAGTTAAAATAATCGGTTCGATTTCTTGCAAAATAATGATCATGACTGATTCTTCACAACAATATCTTTGTCGCACAACTTACCTTGTTGATAGCTTCTGGCCGGGTAAATTACTTGAGCTAAATAACACAGGTAATATCAAAGTCGCTGGGACCAATGGTGCCGGTAAAACGACGCTGCTTAAGCTACCCATGCTGTTTTGGGGCGCGCGACCAGGGCGTATTGTTGAACGTAATGCTAACAAGAAATCATTTGCAGCTTATTACTTACCACGCAAAACCAGTTACATTGTTTTTGACTACCAACGTCCAAACGGCACTGACACACCGCAGTTATGCCACGTATTAATTAAAAGCGATGGCGACAAATTACTTTACCGCTTTATTGATCACCCGTTTGATATAAAAATGTACCTTGGTGATAACGGCAATATCTTTGCCGATGACGAAATTAAACGTAATTATCGAACCAAGTACCGTTGCGAAGTCAGTAGCTTGTTAAGCGTAGATGATTACGCAAGAGTCATTCAAAATCATCGCGATCTTGGTGGTAAGAAATCACTGCGTAACCTGCAACAGCGTTTTTCAATGAGCCAGTCACCAATTAAGCACATTGAAAAAGTCGTGACGTCGGTATTTAACAAAATCTCTAATTTCGATGTAATCAAACAAATGATCATCGAAATCTCACAAGACGCTATCAGTTCAGAAATGCTCAGCCACAATGTAACTGATATGGTTAATATTGATAAAACCGATATTGATAGCTGGTTAGCAGACCTGCATTCATCACAAGCAATCTTAAATTTAGAAGACAAGATCTTATCGTCATTAACCGACATTGATTCACTTATTGAAATCAAAAAAGATCTACAGCACTTACATCATCTTGCTGGCATCTATCAGCAAAAGTGTAATCAAGATCAAGATACTGCCGGCACACGTTTAAAAGATGTATTACTTGAGCTTACCGACTTAAAAGAAGCACACAGACAGCAAGTATTAGCAATTGAAGATGCTTGTCACGATGAAGAAAAAGCCCATCGTGAAATTAAACACGATCTGGATAAGCTAGAACAAGAAAAAATAGATTTTGAAGATGATGAAGCCGCGACATATGAGCAACGAGGTTCTGAATTATCCGATTTTACCTTACGCTTAATCAATCTGAACAACGAAAAAACCCAGTTAAGTGAAAAATCTGCCGATCTTAGTCGTACGTTTACCGAACAACAACAAAAACAAGAGCTTGATTTTAACAAACGCGAGCAACAGCTAACAAACGAGATCAACTCTCAGCGTCAGCAGTTAACAACTGCGTTAAGTGAAAATAAACTGCATTATGCAACGTTAGAAAGCGAATTAAGAACGCAAACACAAACGCTAATTGATCAGTTAAACGAAAAGAAAACGCCACTTGAGCATACCAAGATCTCGCTTAATCTACAGCTAACACAGCCACAGATTGCACCAGAACTTGCTGTACAATCTCAACAATTACAACAAAATTTAAGCCAATGCCGTCGTAATATTAACGAACGTCAGGAAGCGTATAACCGCATTAGCGGTGAATCACAAAGCTTACGCCAAAAACAGCATCAAGCGCTGCAAGCCAATGACCGTTTAAAAATTGAATTAAACCATTTAGCGCAGCAGCACCGTGATGTACAAGCATTACTGAGTCCAGAAAAAGGTTCTTTACATGCCTTCCTTGCTGAACATGTGCCAAACTGGCAAAGCAATATCGGCCGTGTGATTAATCCAGAGTTGCTTAAACACCTGCATCTTGAACCAGAATTATTATCGGCTTTTACTGATGCAGTAAAAAATACCAATACCGAAACAGCGTTAACCCAAGTACAAGATTTTTATGGCATCAAGATCAACCTTAATGCCCTAGAAAACGCCTCGTTCACAGACTGCGCACTAGCAGAAAAAGAACAACATATCTCAGCCCAAATAGGGGCTAAAAAAGCAGAGCTTGAACAATTACAAAAAGCACTCGAACAATTAAATAAAGAAGTTGAAGAGCTTGATAAACAATTAATGTCGAGCAAACAATTACTGTTTAAACAAAATCAATTACTGACTAGTTTAGTCAATGAAGAAGATGAGTTAGACGGTAAACTAGAACAATACAAAGCCTTAGCGATTGCACGAGTGCAAACTGAATTAGCAGAAGCTGAGTTATTATTGGTTCAAGCGCAACAAGCGTTAAGCCAAGCGAAAGTTGATTACCAAAGTCGTCATAACGAACTAAACAACGAACGTTTAGGCGTACATTGCCAGCTAGAGACTGACTATAATCAGCGTATCGACAGCTACCAAGCATCGCTTGATAACTTGCGTAATGAAGCACAAGTTGAGATGCAGCGTATCGCCGATGCATTGCAAGCGGCATTAAGCGACGCCGGAATTAATGCCAGCATCTTTAATGCCCTTGAAGCTAAAATTAAACAAACTATGAAAGCAGTTGAAAATGCCAAAGTATTCCAACAAAAAGCGGATAAATATAATAGCTGGTTAGAAACATCGTGGTCACAAGTTGAACCTGGGCGTGAACGTTTACGCCGCTTAGATACTGCAATCCAACGCTTCCAGCAGCAACTAAAAGATAAAAAACAAGACTATCAACAGTCAACCGACAAACTAGAACAAGAAAAAGCGCACCTTGATAAGCAGGTAACAGATCTAGTATTACAATTAAAAGGCTTAGATAACAGCCTTGTAAAACTGGCTGACTACCCAGCGGTTGCTAACGACGATTTACCAGAATACAGTGTTAACAACATCTCTAAATTGACGAACAGTCAAATAAGTCTATTAGGCAAGCAGCAAAGCAATGTATTAAGCACAGTAAGTAAAATCAGCAGTGAATTAAAACGTTATTCGAAAAGCACACTGCAAGTCGGTTGGTTAGAAAACCGCATTGAAAGTGACCCTGAGATGGTGAACTACCGTCTTGAAGAAGCAATCAACAGCGGTGAACAACTGAGCTATGTACTGAAAAATGCAAAACTATTGCAAACCTCAACCACTCACGAAGTTGAATTACGTGCTAACGATATTTTATCTATCTATACCCATTTAAGTAACTTTGATCGCAATATTACCCGTACTGGCCGTAAACTGTCTAGTCACATGAATGGTAAGCAGTTCTTCACTGCCCTCGGTGATATTAAAATTGCTATTCGTACTAAGATGGACAAGTTAGGTTACTGGAAACAACTTGAGAATGTAAACGAGGCATTTGAAGCCTATCAAGCGAATACAGAACTCACGCATGATCGCAGTATCCCCCAAGACTTAATTGATAGCTTGGATGAATTGTCAGCGGTATTACCGAAAAACAATAACATGCAACACAATGAACTATTTGATATTGAATTCACTATTGTTGAAAATGGCCGAACGACCCGTGCAACAACACCGAAAGAGCTGGAAGATGTCTCATCAACAGGCCTATCTTACTTAGCCTTAATCACTTTCTTTACCGGTTTAACAACTATGTTACGCCCCGATGCAAATACAGTGATAACTTGGCCAGTAGATGAATTAGGTGAACTGCATTCTGAGAATATTCAGGCAATGCTCGATATGCTAAATCAACACGGTATTCAGATCATGACTGCATCACCATCAACCGATAAGTCGGTATTACAATTATTCGATCACCTATACGAAATTGACAGCCGTAATAAACGCCTGATCCAGATGAATGTTGATGATGACCCACTAATGACGTTGTTAAATGGTGACGCTAAACAAGCCTTAGCATCAGATACAGAACGAATGTCGTCAGTAAATACAGCGCCAGCCACTATGCAAGAAGAGAGTTAACCCATGTTTCAAACTACCGTTGAATTATTGTTACAGGGCCATACCATTTGTCAGGTAAGTCAACCTGATGCATATCGTTACCTGTCAGAACAAAGCCTGTTTGAAAAAGTAAATGATTACCTGCGCTTGATTAACCGTAAAGTAAAAGTAATCGAAGACGGTTTGGCCTTTGTTGCTTGTTACTGCACGATTGAAGAAGAAAACCGCGCGGATATTCGTCAGCAGTTACGCCAAGTACGTGATATTTTCCGTCCACTGGTTAACTTCTTAGACCTGGCAATGACAGCACTAGTGCATGACTGCGCCATGCGTGCGGGCGATACTATTCGCTTATCTGAGTTATTACGTGGTATTGAAAACGAACCAACGTTAAAGCAACAGTTAGCGCTATTAACCAATAAAGGTATTTTCAAAACCAGCCGTAATGATATCTCTGAACAACTTAACTTTATCTTAAAAAAATTAGATGAAGCAGGCTATGTTCAACGTTTGGATACTGGCAGTACCATTTATCAGATCACCGCTAAAATGAACTATATTCACGAGTTAATTGATTTTATTAATGACAGTGAATCGTTGAAATTAGAAAAACAAGATAACCATATCTTCGATGACTCACAGTCGGAGATGTTTTAATGTCACAGCAGCAAAGCGCTTCTGAAGTCGAAAAAATTGCCCAAATAATACGTAGTTCGTTTGCCAAAACAAACAGCAGCATGTTAGCGCAAGCGTATTTCGATGGCAGTGTTATTGATAATGGTGAGAATACCGCATTATTAGAAATGCTTACCAAAAATGGTCTAATCCGTCCAAGTGAAGAAGATGGCACTTATATGCTTGCCATCAACTTAAAGCGAATCTTAGACAAGTTATTATTACGTCATGCGTCTTACCGTAAACGTACTGATATCGCCAAAGTCATGCAGCACATTGATGGTGATATTAAATCCTATAAGCGTGCGTTATTAACTGGCCAACATAATGAAGTTTCCTTCTATCTAAGCCAAATAGACGAAGAGCTTTACGGCATTGTTTATGAATTAGAAGACAGCGTCAGCGGTTTGTTCGCTGCCATCACTAGTAAGTTTGGTTTTGTTGATAGCTTAGAAAGTAAAATTCATGAAAATGAAAAAGCCATCGCCTATACCGAAGGTCTGCTTAATGCGTTAGCCGATATTAACCTAAATGACGTATACACCTGGTTAGATTGGGACGATGTGCCTGCCGAGTTAAGCCGTAAGGTCACTTTCTTTATTGATGGTTACCGCCGTATTAATCGTCAGTTAGAAGGCGCCGTTCACCGTATGCGCCAACTGCTAATGACACTACGTAAGCAGAATGAGCAAGTTGCCCGTCTTAAAGCCATGTCTAAATTCTTAAAAGACAATCCTATTTGGGAATTAGATGACTACGCAGAGCGTGAACAAGTACCAGCTATCTTCAATCGTGTTGCACCATTACAATTATCAGCCAGTGTTGATATTAGTAATCAGGTACAACAAGAAGAACTGACCGATATTTACAACTCATTGCGTAAAGAAAGTAAGTCAGATGCAGAAGCCATTGATTTACGCAGCAGTGGCCGTATTGATGACTTGGAACAAAAGGCCCGTCAACTCGAAGCCGACTACGTATTGTCACAGTGTGAAGCGTTATTTGCACAAGTACTCAGTAATAAAGGTGACAGTTTCTCTGCCCTACACTACTGGCAGCAAGATGGTCAACTAACTGACATTTTACCTAAACATTTATGGCTCAGTATTCTTTATAATGAATACTACAAATGCGCACCCGCCGTACGAAAAGCGATGGCAATCGACTTCCCAGAGTCCAGCACCACTGAATTACCGGGTTCGATATTAATCTCAGGTAATTTACGCGTTAGTGATATTCAATTACAGAGAGGTTAATTATGACGATTAGCAGGACGCTATATAATCGCTGTAAAAAACTAATTAAATCGAATGAACAAGGCCTAAAATACGATGATATTAACGCCGAAATATGGGCGTTATCTGGCTTAGGCCATAAATACGTGATCCCTTCGACTAAAAGAACAAAACAAAAAATATATTTCAAGCTACGCGCTGGCGAAGCAGAAAAGTTACAAGCCTTTATTAAAGAAGAAAAGGGTCTTGATGTATTAAAAGATCCTTACATGAATGGTGACCGAGTTTCAAATGCAGCATGCAACAATGATGAAAAGGTCGGCGCAAATGCATCACAAGATATCATTTTAGTGAATAACGCAGCCGGAAAATTAAAACTCAACCAAGAAGTAAGTTCTTTATTTAACTCTATCCACACTGCAGGTCTAGAACTTCGTCATAGTATGATCACGAGTATCGAACATGATGCTATCATCATATGTGAAAATTTCACGCCTATGTACTACCTTCATCAACTAAAAAATAATCCAGTCTTCAAGCATGCGTTAATTATTTATCGTGGTGATAGCCAAAGTGGTAAACGTGCAGATGAAGTTAACTGTTTTATCGAAAAATATAAAGCAATATTACCCCTCTATTATTTCGGTGATTTTGATCCCGAAGGGTTTTCGATTGCCAACACCTTTCAGGTTGACGGCATCATACTGCCAGATATAACACGATTCTCAGCATTAACAAAAATCGAACTTAGTAAACTAGCGGGCAAAGATAAATTTTTTCCTCAACTAGCTCACGGCAACTCTTACTTGAATCTCTCTGCTTATTCACAAGCATGGCATGCCCATATAAACTTAATGAATCAACATCAATTAGGTTGGCAACAAGAACATTTAATTGGCGCAAGTATAAAATTTCAGCTTTATTAAGCGAGCCCATACGCTAGCGCTGTCACAATTGGTATGATTATAATATAGCTATTGAATCCACGTTGCCATGATTTGGGGGCTATATTTAGTTCCATAAAAATACCAGTGATCAGTTTTGCTTTCATTATCGTTAATAGCATAACAGCGACAATTAAATAAGATTTGTGTATGCCTAACTTAGACAAACTAAATGCCACAACACTCATCACAATCAAAGCCAACCAAACATAACTCATTATAATTATTTGCTTTCTCACACTTCTATGATCTTGCATACTTAACCCCACTATATGACGTACAGCAATGGAAATAATATAACCCAAACCAAATCAACCATATGCCAATAACTGGCAGCAGACTCTACGGTATTTAAACTATTCTCTAAAAATTCTGGATGCGCTAAATTACGATACACGAGTAATAATATAAACATGCCCAATAGAACATGCATAAAGTGAAAACCAGTGATAAAAAAATAAAACATAAAAAAGGTATTCGTTGATAATCGGTAGCCTTCAGAAAGAAGGATATCGTACTCCCACAACTTAGTAATTACGTAAATCATGCTAAGTAAAAGAGCAACTAATATTGCTAATCGAGCACGTTTATTCTGCTTTTGCTTTACAAATATCACCGCTATTGCGACAAAATAACTACTTGATATTAAGGCTACCGTATTAATCAAACCAGCAGCAGGATGTAAGGCCTGCTGACCCTCTACAAATAAATCAGTTTTTAAAAAATACATACTAGAATAAGAAAAAAAGAATATAGCGAATACGGTTACCTCAGCCAAGATAAAAATCCAAACAGCGAGGTCACCAGATAAACGTCTAGGGGGAGCAATATGTGTATTCAATAGAGTCTTCACTATAAGTAAATTCAATCTAATAACAACATTACACTGAACACTCAATATCGCCTTGATAATTATCAAGCGACTTAAAATTCGATCTCCATTTTACACAAGGGCAGTCTTATATAAATGAGTCTGCAAACATGGCATACTCATATTTCGTTGATGTGTAGACATCTGCTAAGCTGGTAAAAGGAGGGATTTACTTAGTGTAATATTCATTGCCCTCTCAGTAAATAATAAAGGCACTTACACCTAATGTTCGAACTTAAAAAAATCATCGGTACCTGGTTAATGCCACTGCCATTACTGCTCACTGCTTTTATCCTTGCGGCACTATTATATAAACTCACCCGTCATAAACGCAGTGCCCAAGTGCTATTTTGTAGTAGTTTTATTACATTATTGCTATTAAGCCTTGATCCTGTCACTAGCCGTTTAGCTGCTACATTAGAGTCTCAGTACCCGAGTTTCCAACAGCAACACGTTGATTATATCCATGTATTGGGTAACGGGCACACAACGGTCGACAGCTTACCGATCACCAGTCAGTTAACCCCTGCCGCCCTTGCTCGGACCACAGAAGGCGTACGTATTTATAAACTAAACCCAACGGCCAAGTTAATTTTCAGTGGCTATGGTGGTGGCGATATTAACAGTAATGCAAAAATGAACGCGCGTTTAGCTATTGCATTGGGCGTACCAAAATCAGCCATTATATTATTAGAATCCCCTCGCGACACAATAGAGGAAGCGACTGATAACAAAGAAATTACTCAAGGTAAACGCCTCGTACTGGTCACCTCCGCAACGCACATGCCACGAGCCATAAAAATATTCCAACAACAAGGTTTATCCCCTATCCCTGCACCAACTGCGCATGTCAGTAAACCAGTGAATGGTATGCAACCATTACACTATTACTTCCCTCGTGCTCGATATCTCGCGGTAAGTGAAATAGTGTTCCATGAATGGTTAGGGCTAGCTTGGTTGTCGCTAAAAAATAACCAATAAATTTTCTATTCTGTAATTAACACGGCATTTAGGTCTAAACTGAGCAAGTAAACGTGGTTCAAGTCACAGTTACCGCATTTTATGTAGTTTTATTACCAAAAATTGTCTTGTGACAACTTGCCCTGACGCTAGATGACTCTATAATCACCCCATGTTCTCAACTTATGCCTCTTTAGTCATTGTGACTCAGTTAATTTAAGTTGAAGAAAAATAGCTTTAAACCATATCGGAGATAGACATGAGACAAGCACTAGTAATGGGTAACTGGAAACTAAACGCAACTAAAGCATCTGTAGAAGCTTTAATTAACGGTTTAGTTGATGCGGCAAAAGACAATGCAACTGTTGAAGTTGCTGTATGCCCTCCTGCTGTTTTTATCCCACAAGTTGAAGCATTAACAGCTGACACTGCAATTAACTACGGCGCACAAGATTGTGACGTTAATACAGCTGGCGCATTCACTGGTGAAAACTCAGCGGTTATGTTAAAAGAATTCGGTTGTAAATATACGCTTGTTGGTCACAGTGAACGTCGTGTTATACACGGTGAGTCAAGCGAAGTTGTTGCTGACAAATTTGCTGTTGCACAAGAAAATGGCCTAGTACCTGTACTTTGTATCGGTGAAACACTAGAGCAATTCGAAGCAGGCGAAACTAAAGCAGTTGTTGAAGCACAACTTCAAGCGGTTGTGACTAAATCTGGTATCGCATCTCTAAACAATGCAGTTATCGCATACGAACCTGTTTGGGCAATCGGTACTGGTAAAACAGCAACACCTGAAATTGCACAAGACATCCACGCTCACATCCGTTCATGGTTAGCAGAGCAAGATGCAGCAGTAGCAAACAAAGTTCAAATCCTTTACGGTGGTTCAGTTAAAGGCGCTAACGCGGCTGAATTATTCGGTCAAGCAGACATTGATGGCGGCCTAGTAGGCGGCGCTTCACTAGACGCTGTAGAATTCTCTAAAGTTATTGCTGGTGCTTCTGCATAGTACTTACCAAAATCTAATATTGAGCGATTTTCTACTCTGAATTAGAAATAAAAGTGTAGTAATACTGATGACTCAGTAATTACGTATTACTGCACCCCTTTCTTATTAAACTTATATTGTAAAAATAAAATCACACCAAGGTATTATTTTATTTTTCGCTTAAAAGTTTCATATGAAAGCCCACCAAGTATTACTTTAGTAATAAAACAGTCAAAAAGACGCAGAAAATAATAGAATACATAGTTATAATAAATGAATAAAAAGTAATTATGATAAATAGAAAATAACAGCAACAGATAAACCAAATTTGGTGTGCTAAATAAATGAACAAGCGTGCTATCACTTGCTGAAACAGTACTCTACCTAGATAAGAACAACACTCTACCTAGATAAGTACAAGACTCTAACCCAATAAATAAAGTATCATCGACTGATATATTTGAGGCTTCAATGATTAAAAGAATAGGTGTTTTAACAAGTGGTGGTGATGCACCAGGCATGAACGCAGCAATCCGAGCAGTTGTACGTGAAGGCTTACATCTTGGCTTAGAAGTTTACGGTATTTACGATGGTTATGCAGGTTTACATCAAGATCGCATTGAGAAACTTGATCGTAAATCAGTTTCAGATGTAATTAACCGTGGTGGTACTTTCTTAGGTTCTGCACGCTTTCCTGAATTTAAAGAAGAAAGCGTACGTAAAGAAGCAATTAAAAATCTTAAAAAACACGATATCGATGCACTTGTCGTTATTGGTGGTGACGGTTCTTACATGGGGGCGAAGAAGCTAACTGAAATGGGCTTCCCATGTATCGGTATTCCAGGAACAATTGATAACGATATTCCTGGCACAACTTACACTATCGGTTTTGATACTGCACTTAACACTGTCGTTGACGCAATTGACCGTTTACGTGATACGTCAACATCACACCAACGTATCTCTATTGTTGAAATTATGGGGCGCTACTGTGGTGATTTAACCATGGGAGCAGCAGTTGCAGGTGGTGCAGAATTCGTTGTAATCCCAGAAAAAGGCTATGATGAAGCAGATCTACTGTCTCAGATTAAAGCGGGTATCGAAAAAGGTAAAAAACACGCTATCATTGCGATGTGTGAACACGTAACGAATGTAGATGCACTGGCTAAACATATTGAAGCTGAAACAGGCCGTGAAACACGTGCGACTATCCTAGGTCATTTACAACGCGGTGGAACACCAACTGCCCGTGACCGCATTATGGCAAGTCGTATGGGTTCTTTTGCAGTTAAGCTTTTATTAGAAGGCGAAGGCGGCCGCTGTGTGGGTTTAATGAACTCACAAATGGTTCACCATGATATTATTGATTGTATCAACAATATGAAACGTCCATTCAATCAAGAGCTATTTGATCTATCTGATTCGTTATTCTAAAGACATTAGCTTAAGCATGTTTTAGATTCAACACGCTTAAATCAAATATGAAAAGCGAAACCGATGTAAGTTGGTTTCGCTTTTTTGATTGTCATAATATGGCAAGCAAGATCGCAGAGCTCGATGCTTTGAAACGAGGGTAACATGATTTTAAAATACACTCTCACTGACATCATGATTAGCGCAACTATTTTTAAATGTTTGTGCTAATCAATTGAAAATAGATACAATTCATCTCGGTATCTTGTTCTATTTTATAACCAGAAACTAGCTTTATTACAGGCTTATCTACCGAACATATCAGTCGTATTTACACCTGATAAATCCCATGAATCCACATAGATTTTCTCGAATGCTGTAGCATAATAAAACATGAAACTCATATTTGTTACGTTCGATATATCCCAGCGGTTAATATCTTGATTAAATGCCCGGGCATAGCGGAACATATAACTCATATCAGTCACGCTAGATGTATCCCAATAGCTAATATCTTGGTTAAATACCTTAGCTCCATAGAACATCAAATCCATCTTACTCACGCTCGATGTATCCCAACGGCTAATATCTTGGTTAAATGCACAAGCGTTTGTGAACATCCATGACATATCAGTCACTTTAGATGTATCCCAACGACTAATATCTTGGTTAAATACATAAGCGCTTGTGAACATCCATGACATATCAGCCACTTTAGATGTATCCCAACTGCCAATGTCTTGGTTAAATGCAGGTGCGTCTCTGAACATATGAGTCATATAAATCACGCTAGATGTATCCCAATGACCAATATCTTGATTAAATACCAGAGCATTGTCGAACATACTATCCATATCCGTCACCTTTGACGTATCCCAATAGCCAATATTTTGGTTAAATGCCTCTGCACCGTAGAACATACGTGACATATCAGTCACATTAGATGTATCCCAATAGCCGATATTTTGGTTAAATGTTTTGTTATCCCTAAACAGGTTACTCATATTTTTTATATTTGTTGTAACAACATGAGTCACATCATCACCATCGACAATCATCTTGCGCAACATAACTTCATCTACAAGGGTATACATTTGTCCATTAACAATACCTGTATCGTTAACCTTCGCTGATAATGGCGCAACAATGACTCCACTTATTCTGGATTTGTAAAACTCACCTACATTTTCGCTCGCACGCATACTAAGTGAAATTAAAGCTAAAAGAGTAATAGTTAGTATTTTAAACGTCATAATAAAAATGCCATGTATACACCCTGATTATTAAGATGATAATAAATTAAGAAAAAGTAAAACCCTTGTAGCCACAACGAGACATAAAAACAGTAAGCGATTGTATATTAAGATTATTTTTAATACTAACTGAATTGATAGGTGCTTTAACTAAATCGGTAGGTGTTTTAACTAGGCGTTTGTTAATCTGTCTTTTAAGTTCAATTTATAGGGGGCACATTGAAATAAAGAGCGAGAATCGATGCATTGAAGTACAGCTGGACTTCTCATGAAGTTCCCCATATCCAACTAGCAGAACTCGATTTTATACCCCGCCATATACAAGTGTTCCCTGTCTGAATAATAAAAAAGCAAATACGTTTCCATATTTGCTCTTCAATATACATCGACTTCCGTGAACAACTACACGTCTCGTACCCAAACGTCTTTTACGCGCGCAGCTTTTAATACATCAATCACGCTGTTATGAATAACCACAACACCGAAATCTTCTTCTAGTTTGAAAATAAGGCGTTCTGCTAATGGAACTGATTCTAGACGCGTGAAATCAAGCTCAACCTTATCTAAATCAAGCCAGTTCAGTTTACCAAATTGTTTTTCTTCGTTGGTTAAACGGTACGTTTGATGAATATATGGCATACGGTAGTTTTCATGCACTTTGATATCATCATCTTCAGGTTGACTCGGAGAGCAATCAACACGGGCATCAAGCCACTCAACACCATGTTTCACCAAGGCTTCAACTTTGGGTGAAATATCATCGATGATAAATAACTTAGGTGAAAATGTCATTTCCAATAATAAATCAGGTTCAACAGGCACAATTGGCTTTGCTGATTGCTGAAATGGGAATGAATTAAACACTTGTTTTGACAATATTTGATATTCAGTTTTCATAACCATCCCTTACATTATTGGCGCTTCTTCATCAAAATCAAATGGGGTATAAACAATACCTTGGCAATCAGCCTTCATCGCAATATCCCACACATGCTTCACTAATTCCATAGAGAAAAATATCGTATCATCCGAACCTTTTACCCTAAAAATGTGTTTCTTATGTTCAGGAATTACATGGTACTTTTCAGCATCGATGAATAATCTCCTAACTCTGAGTTCAGGGGGAAGATCGTAATCTGACAAATCTTTCATAAAAACAAAGCTTTCTTCCTCATCCATCACATCGATAATATTATTGACTGACAATAAATAACGCTCTTTTGCTAAGCCATCATCAGCTTTTAACGCCGCAGGCAAAAAAACAACAGCATAAGGGTCCCAAGCCATGATGGCATCCATTACCACTTTCGAAATGATGCGGTCACCCTTATCTAAAATATCAGGTATCCCCATCACATCAGTGCCTGCAGCTTCCCATATAATGGGGTTAATCGCTGATATTGGCAAAAAACCTTCGGATGAATAAAGAAACTCTCGACTATCTAATGCCTGACTCATAATATCATTTGATAATAAATTCTCACTGAACGTGGCAAGTTCCTCTGTATCAGCGCTAAATTCTTCTGTGTCCAAGGTAATCTCCTATAATATTTTTTTTAATTCGGCAACACTATTCAGACGATCTTCTAGTTTATTCTGAATTAACAACTCAACTTCTACGCGAGTCTTAACTTCTTTGTACAAATCTTCATATACTTTATTTTTATTTTCAGAGGCAAAATAAGACTTATCATCTTTCACGTATTTCTTATCCGCCTGTACTTGCCCCCCCTTGTCTTTCGTGTATTCTGCGGTTTCTTTTTTATCATGACGCCGATTAAAAAAGATAAACTTATTGGGGGTAAAATGAGCAGTTCGACTTCCGCATGTTCCACAACCCTGTTGAGTTTTATGAAAGCGTTTACCGTTAGCAATGAGCAATAGCTTAAAATCACTTATATAACCTAAAATCAACTCAGAGACTTCATCAATTTCCTTCATATAGGTTTTCCACTTAGTGTTACAGTCAAGTGGTTTTAAAGCCAACGCAAGTTTAATTGCAACTACTTTATGATATCCGGTTAATGCATTAATAGCCTTTTTTTCACTTGTATCTCCGACCTTTTTTATATCTTTAGACATTTTAGCTTTTGAGCCATAAAATGAATCCGCAATCGCGCTATCAGTGTGCCCTGATGAATGGATCGGAACCTGATAGTAGCAACAAATATTGGTATCGCCAGAAAGTAATACCAAATTTTTCCCATGGTTCATGGACCAACCTTTACGCTTCATTTGCAGTGTGCGAAAGGTCGATAGCTTGGAGACCACATTGTCACTGATAATATGATGCGCATCCAGCTCACCAACTTTCAGATTCAACGGATGCTTCGCTCGTAAATCTTTAGATGCTAATAGGTATGAATCAGCTTCTCTAGAGACATTACCACCAGTTGGGTGTCTTAACTCTTCTTCAGCCATTACTTTTTACCCTTAGATTTATTTTGTAATGCATCTCTACATTGACCATCTTTTTTTCCTGCAACCCGACGACATACCTTACAACGAATATCTTTCTTATCGTTCTTCTCATTCGTCTTACTCTTACTGCTACCCGCTTGCGCTGTGCCGCCCGTGTGATGTTTGGTCTTAGCTGGATAAACTTTCTCTGATTTACCTAGTACACGTGCAAATAAGTTGTCAAACTCGCCCATTGCACTTTTTAGTTTATCCACTGACATCTTGTCGAATATTTTGATTTCGTCACCGAGTTTAACGAAATATGATGCAAGTTCGTCGGCCCCCATTCGATCTGCGTAGGACGCCATTTCTGTCGCAACTTCAATACAAGGTTTTAATACATCAGATAAAATTTTACTGGTTTCTTTCGCATATTCAGCCCACTTTAAACCAAGTAAAAACTTCTCAGGGTCACCCTTACCCAAAGCACGGACGATAGCCAATAAATCGTCTTTTTTGGTCTCTTTACCTGTTTTAAGTACCACTTTACAAGTGCCTTTTAGCGCACTACCAAACAGTGGAATACAACCAATTAAGGTGAACGACAAGGCTAACCAATTTTCAGGCTTATCGCGCCCCTCTTCATCCATCATATTAAGGATATTGGCGGTTAAATCACGTATATCACCGACTTGATCAACCACAGGGATCATCGTTAACGCAGTGTTCGCAATAATTTGTTCTACCGATGCATCATCATTAAAATCACCTAACAATACACCCCATATCCAACTAGCAGAACTTGATGCTTTACGCCAAGTGTTCTCCCAAAAGCCGAGCTGTCCACGTTTGGTGTCTTCAATAATGGTTTGAGCATTCGCACCAGGATTAAATTTAGGATTGGTTTTGGTTGGTTCATTGGGTTGAAATTCGCGACTGTCTTCACCGTACTCAATGGTAAAACCACCCGGTGCTACGCCACCTATAGACGCGGCACCATCATTACCTAGCGAACCTTCAAAAGCGGCACCAGTTTGATCAATCAAACTATAAGTCGCCCCCTGAACAGGATCACCATCAGCATAAGACAAGAATAAATCAACCGTATAGGTGCCTTCTTCATC
This sequence comes from Moritella viscosa, assembly GCF_900120065.1. Taxonomy (NCBI): domain Bacteria; kingdom Pseudomonadati; phylum Pseudomonadota; class Gammaproteobacteria; order Alteromonadales; family Moritellaceae; genus Moritella; species Moritella viscosa. The sequence continues at coordinate 3,705 of NZ_FPLG01000139.1, read as the reverse complement.
GGCAGTCACAGTGACCGACGGATTTTGTGCGCCACCCATACACATGGTATTGGCTTTGTTCATCGTCATTTGATCAGACAAACGACACACGCCTTTACCTTCAATTTTCACCGTTGCGGAGGCGGTAATAAATTTAGCTTCGGCCTCAATCGTGCCAGAGGCAACACCTTTCTTGTCCCCTCCTGCATCACCAGCACTTTTAGCAAACTTACAGCCTTTAATGGCAATACTATTTCCGCCATCCATTGTAACAGTCGTTGAACCATCAGCTAGATCTGCTGACTCAGCGTTATTCCCATAAGGAATAGGTACGACAGCATTCCCGACTGTGGTTAAGCAAACATCAGGTATCGTTGCACTCGCCTTACCTCCGGATCCCAAATGAACAACACTCAGTCCATCTGCACTAACCGTTACACCCATGATTACCCACCTTTATCCGTAAATGTCGAGAAACTGTTGAAAGCGTATATCAATCGTTAAATACGTCGCAACATACATACCAATAACCAATAAACTGGTAACAGCTATAATTACTTTTGGCGGTAATACTTTTTTCAGCGGTTTAGTTAAATACTTCGCTTTTAAATTGGTCAGCTGAAGATCTTCTTGCTCAACTAAACGGTCATTCTTGACCAAGTTATAAATAGTATTACCAATATCAACTAATTTTTCATTACCACGCTCTTCACGACCATAGCGACCTTTAAAGCCCAATTGTAATAACAAATACAAAAATTCAATGACGTAACGGTATTTTTTAGGATCGTTTTTAAGCCTTTCTAAAATGACAAAAAACTTATCACCACCTGCCGTTTCATTATGAAATTCTGACAACAAGCTGTTTTGGCTCCAATTACTGTTTGCCCCCCATTCTTGTCGACAAACCGATTCGTCAAACGCGGCGCATAAACAATAACGAATAACCAGAATACTGGCACGGTCAACTTCCATTTCGTTAAGTTTTCGCTCACCTTTACGGATTTCTCTCCCTACTTGCTCTCGAAATGGGTCAAGGTCATCCATCCAAGGAATCGACTTCATGCATGACAAGCTGGCGATAAGCCAAGAAAACTCATCAATCAGCGGATTGATACCAATTTTTTTAATATCTAAATCGCCAATCGCGATATTACGAGACAAATCAGGGCTGGGCATAACCTCCATCGGTTTACCCGGTGCAGGTTGAAACAGGACAACAGTAATATCATCGTCCACATAACTCATAATTTAACAGCCCATAATTGCAAGGATAAATTAGAAAAATCACCCGCAACATGAATCGCTATTGCAGCAGAGTTTGTTAGTGCTTGCCATTCAATACTCGATTTGTCTAATTCAAAGTAGGTGTAACCAGCATGATACGGAAGCTGGCGTGGAACAACAGGCATTGGTTTCATGCTAATACCAGGCAACTGCAGATTAATCAATTCACGAATATTATCCATTGAACCAATCTTAGTTTGTGCGACAAACTTGGTGTGCAATACGTCTAATGACACATCCGCTTTAACAGCCAGTATGAGTGTTGTAGATGTAATAATACTTGGATCTGGGATAGGAGCAGTTCGAATACCGTAACTTTGTTCTTTCAAGGTTAATGGAATTGCTCGTTGCTCAGACATTACACTTAACGTTAATTTAATGTCTTGTAGAATACCTGATAAGCATTCGGTTAATGCACCGTGATTGTATTTTTCAAACTCTCGTGGGCGTCTTGTCGATGAACATAATGTCGCAAGATCACCTTCGGCTTGTAACAAGTAACGATAAAACGTTTCTGGATGAATGCCTTCAACATGAGTGAAATGCCAGAACAAGGGTTCTAGTCGATTTAGGGTTTGCAATAACATAAAGTCGGAGACAGAAGATACACCTTGCTGGTCAACAGCGCCTAATCGTTGTACGATTAACTCCGCACGGTGGTGTAACATAGAAGCAAATTCAGTTGTAAACTTAATTAATACAGCCGATGCTTTAATATCCACACACGTTGGAATAAAATGCTCGTCAAGTACAACGGTGCCATCTGGTTTTAGTTCTAAAATTTTACAGATAGGGATCGATGTATAAGCGCTCTTATCTTCATCATCATACATTAATTTAAATGTCAGTTTACCGATCATAATGTTGGCCATATCTTCACTGCCATAACATGCATCAACCGCATCTTGTGTAGATTGAATATAACGCGCATTACTACCCGGCTCCCCAAATAATTCAGCACGAACAGAGGGTAATGGGCAACATAAGTAAACAATTTTATCCACAACAGATGAATCGACGTCTCTCACATCGGGTAAATCAGCAAGCAAGGGTAATTCAAATGGTGTTCGGTCCTGTAAGATCCCTTCCGCATGGCTAATACCAATCTTACCCAGCGCAAGTAAACTATCATTCACAACTATCTTTTTAACACCCCACTGTAAAGGTGTTGAAAATACATTAAGCATACTCGTAGATTTGTCATGATGTCGTTCAAGCTGTTGAAAATGCTGAGGCTTCATGAACATTCCATCTTGCCACATAACGGGATTATAAAGAGACATTCTGTAATTCCTTAGAAATAATTTTGTTCAATACCACGAGTACTGTCTGTAGTGAGTTCACTACCTTCGATATGTAATTTCAAAAAATAATTGGTTTTTTCTTCGATTAGTTCTAATTTACGCCATGCTGAACCATCAATCTTACGAAAAGCAACAGAAAAACCGACAGCACGTGTCGCTGGATCTAACTGAATAATTTCATGAATTTTTTCATTGGGCTGAATTTCAAACTCGTAACGCTTAATATACTCGTCACCAAGCGCATCTTTATCACTCTCAAATAACGCAAAAAAATCTAAGCTACGAAATAAGATCGGAGATGTAAGTTCATGCATACGCAAAATAACGGGAGATGGTTGACCATTTATGCGTAAATTAACTAGGCTCGCAGCATCAACTTTCAATTCAATCGATGAAGTTTCAGGCGTGATACCTGTTGATTCTTTAAACTGCTCCCAAATAGAGCAGCCTTGTAATAATAATGACATTATTAATATCGACGTTAGGTTACGCATTTTCTACCTTTAATATTGTTGAATAATGTTCCTTTAATTTTTCATGTAAAAGTACATCAGAAGAATAAAATTCATCATTTAATTGGGAGCGATAATGTTGGATATATTCATTCCAAATTCTTCGTTTTGATATCAACAACTGCTTCTTTTTAAGCACATCAGAGAAGGCTATAGGATCATATTGATGAGTCTGAGCAACCACAAAATTAGTCACTGCTTTATGGTACGTTTTATGATGAGAATCTAATTCATCAAGTACTTGTTGTAACAACTCCGAAGGAGATAGAACATTTTGCTGGTTAAGTGATAGCATGAGTCTGAGAATGTCATCATTTGATTTTTCATCATTGGCTTCAGCTGAGTTTTTGAACGAGGATACTATTTTCAAGTCATTATTCATTTTATCTAAACAAAGACGTAAACAAATGCCCATTTGATTAAAAAATTCTGGCGTTTGATCTCGTAATTCTAGCTCATCAATTCTCATTCCCTTAAAAAAAGCATCCAAACTTTCACTATATTCAGCATCTTGTTTTATCTGAACGCATGGTTCTATTCGCTCAACATCATGAGAAACTTGCTCAGCCTGAACAGGCGATTCTATTCGTTCAACATCATGGGAAACTTGCTTTGTCTGAACA
>NZ_FPLG01000141.1:0-4936 GCF_900120065.1 Moritella viscosa | reverse complement strand
AAACCTTATTACCGTTAGGCCTACTCTCAACCTAGTGTAGTGAAGTTGAGTGCCGTATTACATCATTTAGGGTTTGTTTGTTCGCTGGCTACCATATCTGACAATCCTTGATTAGTAGCGGGATACTTCCATCTGTCCAAAACATCATGATTCCAAACAGATCTGAGAATACTTCTTGAAAATGCATTAATAAATGACTATTATTAACGGACTTCTGGTTCCACCCATTGAAGTGAAGTATTCGTAAAAAGCCAACTTTTCAGAGTTGGCTTTTTCGTATCTGGACAAAAGATTACGTCTAATTGGCTAAGATCTCAAGATCTTATCGCTACAACTCTCTGTAACACCCCATTTATTTTCCGATCACCGTAATAATTCATAGAAATAAGCCTTTCAGTCAAAAATAAACCGAAACATACTTTCCCTGTAATGGTGCAAAATTATCTATCCAGAATTGCGAGTTAAAAACGATTTAAAGGTGTCAAAATAGGCCTTAGAGAGTGGTTTTTGCTTGAGTAGTGAAATGGTATTGCGCATTATCACCTTTATGTTCAATAGGCCGCTCAGGGACGATTTTATCCCAAGATCTAAAAAGCCTCCAAGTTAGGAGGCCAATTTCAATGAACCACTACAAATCACCCTCTAACTGCACCATAACCTTTTGATGTAGCCTTAGATTTATATTTTTTAAATAACTCTAAAAACAACTCTTCCTTGAATTTAACACCTGTCACACTCCCTCTATACCCTACATCAAATGAATAATTAAGATCTAATGATTGGTATACCTTTTTGTCTTTTATTTCTTTAAAATCAATATATTGCTTTTCTATGAGATATTGATTTAACTCTCGGCTACTAGTAAATTTCCTAACACCTTTTACAAAAAGTTTTTCAACAAGCTCCGTTGCTGTATAGCCTATATTACCTCTATATATTTTCTCTATTATCTCAGGAGTCACTTGAGGTATTGGACTATTCGATTTAGATGAAAAGACTCTAACTTGTTTATCCTGCTCAATTGCTCTTAGTATATTTGTATAGCTTCCTTTACTTTCTTCATTCCAAACAACATAACTAATATCAGATTCATTAGTCATTTCTTTGTCTTTAAATGTTTGCTTTTTCCTCTCACTTTTAATAGAAAGATCTACTTCAACTTTGGTATATTCAAATCCAGTTACAATATTTCTTGGTTCATCATATATACCGTATACCATCACATCTACCAAACCGATTTTATTACAATATTCCTGCACTAAAAGATCAAAGCCATTAGCGTCTCCAACTATAATTCGATACGTATCTACTCCAATATCATTTTCTTTTTTAATCCCATCTAGACTCTTAATCACTCTACTAGGTATTGAATTTATTGATATTGAACCAGAGAAAAATATAGTCTTAATCATCGATGAACCCTCGTCTTAGTCAGCGTGACAACGTAGACATTGCTCACACCTCCCTTGTCACCCATTGTTTTAGTTATTTCTTTTAATGTACTACCAGATCGAAATAAATCATCGATCAGTAATACTTTTTTATTTCTATAAGTTGTCGTCACATCAAAAGCTCCACTTAACATTGACCGCCTCTCATCAACATCTTCGACTTCTTTTAATTGTGATGTATTTTTAACTTTGTTTATATAGTCTTCGTCATAAGGAATACCTAACTTTTCACTGACCAACTTACATACCTCATACACAGGTTGAATATCTCGAATTCGAGAGGCAGGAGTCGGTAATATGACGCTGATGTAAGGCGTAACCATTCGAGTTCGTAAAAAGTCACAGATACAATCAGCCAAATATTCAGTTTGAGAGTAATCTTGACTATATTTTAATTTGTATAAGGCGAGGCCTATATCTGAGTAAGTATTTTCAAACTTACCGTTGGGCAATTTAACACTGGATGTTGTATGTAAATCAAGTGCCCACCCAGCTTTCCAATTACCCACTATATTATAGCTCATAGCTTAACGTCCTAATTTTAGATTAGCCCTACTTGTACCTACATTTGGATAGCGTGTAAATCATAGTTTTGTTGATTATTACGATTTATCTCTCACGCGGTGGTAGCAGGTCGAACACTAAGACGTTTTATGATTGCGCATAACGCATGTTATGTAAGATTGATGCCTAAAGAATGGTTCGCTACGTGAAATCTAGCGAACTAACACCCACCAACAATTATTTTAGGCGCGTAGCTAACGCACCATCAAATATTCCAATAAGATATTTATTGCTGTTATTTAAACCCGATCATCTTTATTTTCAATAGACCGTTCAGGGACAATTTTATCCCAAGAGCTAAAAAAACCTCCTGTTGGAAGGCTAATTTGCAACACTATAAAAACTAAATTAGTTTCGGTAAGCATATAAGAGCAATTAAAATATATTCCATGTGTACTGGGGTTAACAAGCTAATTGCGATTATTACACTTGATACTGATTCAATCATTAAAACGCCTTAATATGAATTAAAGACGCTAGGCTAGCATTCACTAGTAGCTGTTTCAGCAACACAAAAGTGTTGTTGATTTCACAATTACAGCCACGTAGCTAACGCTCAAAACCGCCTCTCATTTTCAATTTTACCTTCTGCTGAGGTTTTATTTCCGCCTTACTAATTGCTTGCTCAAGTTCGACACTTGATCGCTCAAGTGATTTACTTGTTCGTTGAGTATCTTGTTTTCCTTCGAGGTAATTAAAAACATTTCTTCCAATCTTTTGTACGCGCTCTGAAAGTCTTGATGTTGCTTCTCGTGCTGTTCCTGTAAAATCTCGAATGCGTTCAAAAGCTGCTTTTCTAATTCGGTCATAATTTATTTCCACTTGATTACATACTTGTCCATTTCCGTCTGATATGTGTCTTGAATTACCGCCCCTTTCGGTAGCACTAGGTAGTTCACTCCGTCTGACGTGATCACTTTGACTTTGTATTTTTCTAATTCCTTCATCTTTTGATTCTGTTCGCTGATGACCACCAAATTCTTTTTTATTTGGTTCCCCTGATAATAAAGCACGCCCCAACTCACCAAAAGAAGGCTGATTAACATGACTGGAATCCAAAACCATGTCTTCAATATTAAGCATTTTAGACGCCGATTCTGTGCGTGGATAACGTCTTTCATTTTCAGTTCGCTTAATCTCAACTCCTTTTCTATAAACGCTTCGTGCTTGTTGAACTCGTTCTTTAATGTCTGCTTCGTATCGATCGCTTGCTGCTGTGATTTCTCCTCGAAGTTTTTCGCTAAATCGGAAATCTTGCTCATAAATATGTCCCTTTAATCTGATATTTCGCCCACCTTCTGGATCCGAAATTGAGATGCTTTTTGGGGTTTCTCTTGCTATATCGAAACCCTGCTCCTTTAAAATATTTTTAATATCATCCCTATTCTTAATTTTACCTGCATCCATCAAATTTAATAATCCATCTGTGATAGCTTCACAGGCATCTTTTTTTATAATCGGTAAATCTCGCGATGTGACTAACTCTCTTTTATTCTTTGGGTTGTCTGGATCATGTAAATCTAAAGCGCCATTAACAACTACTTTCCATGCGTTTATTCTCGGTTTATCCGCTCTATGGTAATAAGGCTGTAATCGTTTTCCTGTTTGAAGCTCTATGTTAGGCACGACAAAATTAAGCTCTAACCGCCCTTTATCTCGATGCTCTACCCACAAACAAGAATATTGATCTGCATCCAGTCCTGGTAATAATGCTTTTTCAAAGCTCGACATTAAATTATCTTTTGTTTTTCTATCTAAATCGGCTTCTGCAAAACTCAGTACTCCTGACGTATATTTTTTAGCGTAAGGACTGCTATCAATCAATTCTTCTATTTCTTTCGGGTTTCCACGATCAAGGGTAGCTCCTTCTCGATCACCATCTTTACCTAATAAATACTCTACTGGGCCACTACCTCCGCCAGATCCCCTAGCGTGTACTTTCACTATCATTTTTAATATCCTTTATTTCAGACTGAATGGCTGACAACACAGATAAAATATAAATATGATTGATTACATTTGATTTTGTTACATTGATTTGTCTCGCTATCTGATTGAGATTATTTCCCATTGCAGACAGTTGACGTAGTAAGGCGGGATCGACACTCGGTACTTTCTGTTTTCTTTTTGATGATGCTATACCAAGACAGCTTTCTCTCATCCACTCCGCCAAACGAGGCTTAGTGCTCTTTTGTTTTAACTCTAAATATTCATTTTCAGTCACTCGGATTTTTATTATCCGCTCTCTTTTTACATCAAGACCTGTTTTTTCATCCATTATTCATTTCCACATTTTGACTCATCAAAACTCGAGTTTGATTCTTTGTTCTTAAAGGGGTTAAGGGGAATTCATTCCCATTACCGGCTCACAGAATGTCCGATTGAGCGAAGCGAAAGAGGGCACTCTGTGTATGCTGGCTTAACTTAGTAATAACTTTACTATCGCGCTCTGAAATATACAAATACGTATGCTGTTTTCTGTCTAAATTTGAGAGATAGAAAACAATAAATATTACTAAGTAACATTTATTATAAAGATGGATTGGGTATTCATTTTTTATCTTTTCAACAATAGGCAAAGCCGTTATCTTTTTTCCTGCCTAACCTGTTTTTATTTTTAAATTGAATGGGTAATTTGATGATGTAAAAAGAGACCGAATATTTATGCACATTTAGGAAAAATTTTCCGCGCGCCTAAGTATTCATTACAATTGCATAGATCGAGGGTTTTATGAATATAGAAAGAAATGAAACAAGAGCCGCCACAGAGCATAGGGCAAACCCTTCAGCTACGCTGAACCCCTACCCAGACAGACTATAAAAAGTCGGAGAGTATCAGATTCATTCTACGTAATTACTGAGAGATATATCCACCTTCAGCTACACCCTACGCCCTCCCGTTGGAGCCTCAAAAGAGACTT
>NZ_FPLG01000143.1:0-18858 GCF_900120065.1 Moritella viscosa | reverse complement strand
AATCATTATAGCTTTAATTGGTTTGATAAGTGCAGGAGTAGGTACAGAATTAGCAATTGGCGTTGCAATGTTTTTTGCAGCAGCAGGGCTTTTAGCCGTTGCTTTAGTAACATTGAAAAAAGTATTTTCATTTTTATTACCATCATAAATTAAAAAACTGATGGTATTTAAAAACCAGCTTTGTTATCTGGTTCAATTTTTTGCGCCTGTCTTTTATTCTTCCTCCTTTCTATCTAACCAAAAAAAACAACGCACATAATACGTTGATTTCCTGTATTTTTCTCCTAAAAGATCTACTTTAAGCAAGTCTTAGGAAACTGTGTGTGAATCTGATATAAACCTTCACTCTTATCTTCATCAATCTTAAAAACAGCTTCAAAAATTGGCTCTTTTTTCGATTTATTAAGCTTTTTAGGTTTTTCAAAGATAGATACTCGTTTACCATCAACCTTTATTCCACCTGATCTTTTAAAGATACTGAAAGTAAATTCATCATTACCTTCATCTTTAAGCTGATACATCATACCAGAACGCCCAGAGGCATTATCTTTTTCACTGTAGAAACGATAAGAACCATCTATATTTTCTAAATCATAAGCAGAAATCAACATCGTCTTTCCAAAACCTTCATTGAAAATCACACCAAAATTACCATCTGGTTTGAAATAGATAGACTTATACTTAAGTTTTTCTGAACCTTCTTTTTTAAGATATTTGCCGTTAAGTTCGCTCTTACCCACGATTGCAATATTTTCACTGTAGTCTTGAACACATTCATCCGAGTACAAACTTAAATCTAATCCTTGTGCTTGAACAGTGCCAGCTAAGGCACTAATCAAAGCGATTGTTATAACTTTTACTTTCATATCATTATTCTCCTTTACGTATATTTTTATCATATCTGGCCTAGATGAAAATGCAAATTACACTCCTAAGAATTTTCTAGATTTTTGCATCATTGATTTTGGATCTTCACCAATGTTTTTGTATTCAGATTTCTGTTTTGAATTAAAATGATTGAATGTAATATATATTAAAAAGATAAATACAATTGCATAAACGAACTGTAAGACAACATAAATCCATAAAAGAGATATTGCTGTAAAAATATTATTATAAGCATTTAGTATCCATATGTTATCTATGATTTCTTGCATTATCGCTGTAAATATTGAAGTTCCTGCAATTGGTAATATGATTGATGCTGGAATCGTACTTGCGTTAATGTAAAGTTCATTTACTTCATCACCTAAAGAAACAGTTTCAAATTTCGCATAAAACACTGCAAAGAATTTGATAAATACTCTGATTACCTTACTTGCAAGCATTGGAAACCACATTGCAAATATTATTGTGAAAAGTACAATTAAGATAATGTATTCCATAAAGGAAACAAATATAAGAAGAACTCCGAGTGTTTCAATCTTTGCCACTTTCTTAATCGGCTTTCCTTCTTTTATCAATTTTTGTTTAACACTACTTGCTGAGAATTTTAAAGCTGTTCCTGCTACAAACGTTGTTGCTTTGTGGTTTTGTAGTGAAGCAATAACATTTGAATGAACTACATAATCTTCACCTTTATACATTCCATTGAAAAGTTTTGGATCAGTAACCCACGTATAATCTCTTAACATTTGAGAAGCAAAACTATTTGCATTATCAAAAAATGGTTGTATTTGAGTATTTAAATAAGTGAAATAATCATCGACTGATTCTATGTGATTGTAATGAGTAACATCATCACCAGTATGAGAACCACTATTAAAATTAATCTTATGAGGTGCGCTTGACGTAATTTCTATAAGACGATCATTAATGGCTGAAGTGTATCCCTCATCTTTATTATCAACTGTCATCGTCTTAATGGCTTGATCGAATAAAGATGTTAGATACAACTCACTATCTGCTTGGGGTTGATTTACAATCATTAGTTCAGATTCAAGAATTGCTGAATAATCGAGAACAAATTCCTCAACAATATGAGAAAACATTGTTTCAAATTCTTCCAAGGTCGGGACTGATTCCGTATCAATGTACAAAATTCCTAATTCATCATAATCACGACAGTAAGTCTTGTACTCGTTTTTTTCTAAATCTTTATCTTGTAATTCTTTACACTTAACTTCATGAAAAGTTTTCGTTAATTCAGAAATTTGCTTGGAATATTCATTTAGCAAAGTAGGTACTAATGGGCTTTTACCGTGAAAATATTGAGAACCACAGTCAACCATATTACCATCGAAAAGATTAGAGCAATGAGCTACAGCCGCAGAACTCAACATTCGATTACCTAAGTCAGAAATGGTTTTATGTTTGTTCATTTTTTCAAATTCTAAGATGCAATCGAGTAATCGATCAGAGATTTCGACTCGTTCTGGCACATAATCTTCTGGCCTATAATCTTCTGGCCTATATATGATAGGAATATCTACTATTATTTCGCTTGGGCTGTATGAACTCATCGCTTCCGTTTTATAAGCAATTGAACACATTTCTGTGTTTACCATAGATCTTGATACACCTAAGATTTTGTTTGCGATTGTAGATTTGTTGGCATCAATAGCACGTTGTTTTGCTATAGTAGACTGTTCTTTAAGTTTATTATTGACTTCGAATGGAAGTAATATGCTTTTCTGGATGACTTTATAACCACGACCTAGTACATCTTCACTCATATCAGTATTTGTTACAGTAGTAAAAAATAGTAAAGCTAAAACACCTCTTATGATCGTATCAATAAGTTTCTTTTGTTTCTTTTCTCTGATCTTAGGGTTTAAAGTTTCATAGAGTTTGAATGCAAGCACAAAAGAAAGAATTACAACATTGAAATACATTAGAAAATCGTTTGCTGCTTTTAAATCACTAGGAAGCTCATCAAGAACTTGAAAATTCAACTCATTTTGTTCTGTATTTTTATTTAATTCAGTTTCTATACAGTCTTGTGCATCTTCTACGATTGATTGAATATTTGTATCGGAAGAATAATTACAGCTACCGATACGAGCTGCATCTTCGTATGCATAAGTTGATATGCTGAAGAGTAAGGTAAGTATTATAATAATTTTATTCATGTAGTATTCCTTTGTTATATAATCAGGATTACCACACCTTTAAAATATTTCAATTTAGGTATAATTTAAGCAAAAAAAAAGACCGTGAATACAGTCTTTTTAATTTCAATAACTACGTAAAATTTTTAATCCTTTTTACCATTTCTAGGATTGTTTCTATTCACATTATCAAGTAAATCACTTAAATCTTTCTTCTCTTTATCAGATCTTACTCTATAAGATGTTTCGTGCTTCCATCTAGGAGCTTTTAAATCGTCATTAGAGTCTTTAGAATACTTAGTATCAGCTTTGATAGGCGTTTCTGATTCATGACTAACTTTAGTGTTTACTGATTTATGTTGCTGAATATTGCTCTTCATAGCTTTCTTTTTCTTTTCTAAATTTCTTTGCCCCATATTTTTCATAGAACGTGTCGGTGCATTCGCAGCTTTACCAATATTGTCTTTAACATCATGTAGTAGATAACCTCCAACAGCGGCAGCCGTAGCATCAGATGATTCTCTACTGGTTGGGGCTTCCGTTTCAAAGATTTTATGAACATAGTCTTTAGTATCAGATAGAACAGATGGTATGAACTTAAGACAGTAATAAATCATAGCTAGTGCTAATGCGATTACTATTCCAATTTGAACAAAGATGATAGTTTCAACGTCAAAATACTTTATGAATAAATCATAAATCGCACCAGCATAAGACGCAGTAAGAAAATGGAAGAATAGAGCTGTTAACAGCAACAGTACCAAAATGCTTATACAAAAGGATTTTAGTAACTTAACAGATTTATCGAAATTCATCAGTTTATCTAAAGCATCTTCTTCATCATAGTTTGTAACCAATACGATTATGTTTCTAATCATTAATAAAACAGTTAATGGTATGAAAACAAGTAGAAAAACAAAACCGATCAAAGGAAGTAAGAAAAATACATATAAATCACCGACCGAAGGAAGTAATGAACTTACTTTCAAACCGACTGTGATTGCGCCAGTAAGTGCTAGAGAAGGTGTAACGATTGTATTATCAATTGCATCAGCCCCGTACATGATTGCACATATACCTTGGCCAACAAGACCACCTTTGCTCATTTTCATTCCACCGCCAACATCAACAGATGTTAAATCACAAATTTCAGCTCCTGCGGTTGCTCCTGTTTTAAATGCAGCAAGGTAAATTGTCGCTTGCAAAAATTGCTGCGTTAGACCTGAAACAAGCTGTGGAGTATTTGCTTTGCATTTTGTACCTGTAGAATCATACACTGGACACTTTGGCCTAAGCATTTCGGCTATATTACCTTTTGCTTCTAACTTACGTTCAATCTCCAACTCATCTAACGCATAACCTGTATCTTTAAAGTATTCACTCAAATCATAATGATTTAAGCCTTTCGATATGATGATTGAATCCAAATCTTGTTGTTCTACATTCTGATAGAACTTTTCAAAGTTGAAGTATACTTGAGGCTTGCTTGTCTCTTGATATAGATTGTCTGAAGCAAAATCAGCATAGAAACTATCTGCAACAGTGTTAAATGATTGCATAAGTTTTTGTTTCAAGTCAGTGAAGACCAGGTGTGTATCAACCGTAGATTGAAATGATGTATCTAACGTGTTTAAGAAATCGACAAGCAATTCATCATTTAAATCTGGTTTATCAAGAATCAACTTGGTACTTGCATTGTCCATCGCTGTTAACCACAACATCACAGCTCTGTTGCGTTGCTCAATTTCTTTTTCTAAAGATTTAAGGTCTTTAGGATTCGCACCTGCAACTAATTTATCACCGACAAATTTAAAACAATGTGTTTCTGATTGCCCTCCAAAAGTACCAAGAGTGTGAAGTGGTTCATCAGTGTAAGAGTTGTAAAGTGTTGCATATTCATTTCTGTCATTAAAACGATTACCCGAACCATTATAACCATCAGTTCTTATACAATCTTTCTCTAATGCCATTCGACTTGTCTCATCAACAAAGTCGAACAAGTAGTAGTATCCAGTCTCGTATTTATCGCTAATATAATCAATCTCAGAACCATTGTTAGGTTTGTACCCTGCTAATGTAGCTGATTTGAATTGTTGAGCTGCAACGGCTGATAAAGTGATTTGGTCGATTGAAGACATTCCTTCAATTGAGAAATTAAAAATATCACCCATTCTCATTGTATGACTAGCCTCAAGCGTTTTGTAACTTGATGTTTCTTGTGGATCGCTATTATTTGCATCGGCATCAGCATCTTTGATTGCAGCTAATGCAAGTAGTAATTGAGATTCAACCAACTGAACATTTTCAGATGCAACTTCAGAAACTTTTTCTAATAGTAAATTTGCTTTACCTACTTTTTTATCGAATGCCACTTTAGCTTTTTGAACTATATTCAAGTCAGCAGCCATATCAGGTTCAATCAACCCTTCAAGAAATCTTGTGATTGTTATGGGAGTTTTAGAATGATTAAATGCGGTAATGACTTCTTTACCAAAATGATCAGAACAGTTCCACTCGCTTGTATCACCACCAGAATGCATTTCACCAACGACAGGAATGTAAGAAAAATCAAGGTTCATAATATGAAGCTTGAAGTCTGAATCAGTTTCAGCTCTATCAAGTTGCTCACAATGTTTTCTGTAATTGTTGTACTCTTCAAATGTTGGTAAATTTGTGTTTTCTTCGTCACCCATTACTGTTGCATCGAGTTCTAAGCGTTTACCGAACAAAGACCTTCTTAAGTGTTGTTTAGTCGCTTCATTTTTTACTGAAGTCATTTGTACGGATGCATATAGAAGAGCGTTGTTTTGATTTAATGCAGGAGCAATATCTTTAAAGTTGGCATTACGGACAGCTTCAAAATCATCAAAGGCTGCATTCTGTAAACTGATGTAATTCATCCAGCCATCGAGCCAAACAAAAATGAATGTGAGTACATATCCAAAGTTATAAATCAAAGAACAAAGCAATGCACTGAATACCAAATGCAAGCTACCTTTCATCGTTTCTTTTTTTATAAAAGAAACGAGTGATACGATAGTAAAAAAGATTGCAACTAACGCAGAGAAGATCACTGTACACCATTGAATAAATGTTTGGTTGTGATTTTCTTCTGGCACAGCATCTTCTATTTCTTGATACCTGTGCGTTCCGTTTATAAGGTATCCTTTTATATATCTAACATTGTCTTTAGTTGCAAAGGCTTCAATGTTATCAATAACCTTATTTGCATTAGTAACATAAGAACATGGCATAAAAGAACTGTAATTGCCTAAATCAATTTTATTGAAGTTGTGTATCTTTTGGGTGAGTTGTGAAGCAGGTACACAATCTTTTATCTCCCCAGAATCAGCGTTAGCGTTTGTCGTTAATAACATTAGCGACATAAATATAATTATTATATGTTTCAAAATAATATCTCCTTGATGATAATATCAAATAGAACATATAAATAGGCATTTACAAGAAACGGAAAACTTCAACTAAAAGTTTTACTTTAAATAACGCAAAAGATAGATTTCATACTCTGAAATATTTTTATGCTAAACGATGATTTTTTCTATCACCTTAAAGATCAGGAAAAATACATAATCAAAAGATAAAGTTATAAACCTCAGATTTCTCGAAATCTGAATAACTCCGAAGATTACATATAAAAGATTTTTAGGAAATAATTGCAAGACAACACTTTCCTACTCTATAAAAACAGAGAGTAGCTTCGCCCCTCTATATTTTTTTATTCGTTTCAAGTGAATTAAAGTAATAAAAATATCTTTCCAAATCACTACGTAATTTTCCCTGTATATTTATTATTATTTACTCCCTTCGGTCGGTATTAGGTTCTTTTTCTTTCTTTCTTCTATATGCATTATTTGACCTTTTCCTGTTTTGTGATTACTTAGATATTAGGTATTTAGAACAAATCATATTAAAAACATAGGAGATAAAAATATGAAGAAATTTAGCGCAGTAAAGACGCTTGTAAAAGTGTTTAAGGCAAAGTTAATCAAACCAGTACAGATGTACAAAAGAGATAAATACGAAGATATGAAAGAGCGAGTATTAATGCTATCTGTGATGATTGATTCTCAACCTGAAGATAAGAAACACATACCAGCAAACATCGTAGATTCTTTGATAAAGAGCGACTTCAACGAGTTCAACAAAACACTATCTGATGTGAAAGGGACCCAGGGAATTTCAACATCATCTAGCTTGTATCATCACTTCTTTTCAAAGTGTGAAGAGCTTGTAAGAAAGGACGAAGAGATGATTAAGAACAGCAGCACAGAAGCTGAAAAAAATGAAGCTATAGAAATTGATAAGCTACTTCAAACACTCAGGTTCAAGATTAGAAGCTTGCTTGATTGCTTAATCATAATTGAAATATTCTCGAAGCGTAGAAGTGAAGACGAGAAGCAAAAACTGTTAAACCACCTTAAGGCTTTTTCAACAAAACCAGTTGAAAAAGAACAGGTGTAATCTATGGCTAAATCCAAGAACAAAGCATTCAATTACTGGGCGAATCCGCACGAAGAAGCGTTATATAACGATTTGGTTAAGGAGCTAGGTTACAAAAAGAGAACAACTTTCTTTAAAGATTTTCTTCATGGTAAGCCTATCATTTTAACCTCTACGGATGCAGGGGATTACACAAATCAAGAACCGAAATTCAAACCTAACGCTGTACAGATTCAACAACTCGATAGTTATTTCATAAGCAACTACAGCGTTTCAGATGCTGAAGATATTGATCTTGATAGCTATAGGAAAATTGAGGATTTAGTAAAGCTCTTGAAGTCTATGAAAGCAACACATCATCAGTTGGTTGATGTGTGCTTAAAGCTACTGAACAAGACATTAGTTAAGTTTGATTTTGAGGTTGGTGCGCCTCAAATCATACCATTACCACAAGATAATGAACTGAAAAAATCTATACAAACTAGACTTAAAAATGCGAAAAGAAGAAAGGGAAAACGCAGTCAGCAAAAGGTTAACATTGGTGATTTAACGTATGTGGATGGACAAGTAAATTCACATCTAATGAACCAAAATCAGATTGATGTAAGTCCTATTGTTCAAGCTCTTTTAGATTCTATCGTAGCGATAGATACAGTGCAAAACGACAATGGGAACTCAGATTATCTTAATAGTAAAACTGAGCAACTAGAGAAAATGGTGAGAAGTATATCTAAGCCAAAAACGTTTTATTTCAATCATGATTTTATATTCGATAAGCTGAAAAACATTAACATTTATATTTACTCACACGATCCTGAAAACCTAAGTGTCATCACTCAATTCACAGCAAATATGAGCGAGTTAAACGCCAGTATTAAAGACTGTCATTTGAAGTTTAACAATGATAAATCCACTAAGAATGACAAGGTTAAATCTATCTATGAACTCAGGAAAGATCTTAAATCAATAGCTTTGAAACAGGGAGAGATGATAAGTAAGCATTGTAGTTAAGTTGATCAATGAAAATATTCGATTTGCCGAATTTTGTAAATTGTAATAATGCTTTTTTGTGATTTGAACGTTAACAGAATAAGTTCAAATCTATGGCTCTTGTGGCATAATAGGAGAAGAATCAACAAAAGCTCTGAGATAGGTTAACTAAATGAATAAAGTAAAGTTTTTGTCATCGTTCGTTAAAAGGACAGAAGGTGTTAAAGTTCCAGTCTCAATTGATATTGATTCTTCAGAAAAAAATGAAAATGAAGATTATCAAACATTATTAACGAGTATCAATAGCCTATTAGATTTTGACAATTTGATTGTTCTTGCTGGTTCGGGTACGTCATTAACTTTCACTAATATAGCGCCAAGTATGGGGCGATTGTGGGAAAAGTGTAAAGAACAAAATCCTGAACAGTTCGATATTGTGCTTAATTCTGTTCAGTATGATAAAAACCAAACTAAAAGAGATGATACAACTCAAGAGCCTTGGAATGATATCGAGTTACTACTTTCTTTGTGTGATCAGTATATAGCTTTATTTCCTGATGAAGATGATACTACCCAACTTGTTTCTTTTTTAGAGCAGTCAAAGAAAGTTATCTTAGATCAAACAAACTTTACCGATGCTATTGATTCAAATGATTGGGCTACACATGATAAGTTTATCAGAATTTTAGGGCGAAGAAGTCCTAAGCAACAACGACTCAAATTATTCACTACCAACTATGATTTAGCTTTCGAACATTCTGCTGCTAACACTGGTTTTGTTGTTGTTGATGGTTTTGAATTTTCATCACCAAGCTACTTTAATCCTGCATGGTATCGTTATGATATAGTTGATCGAAGTGGACAATCCAAAAGCACAAGCTCTTACATTCCTAATGTACTTCACTTGTACAAGATGCATGGTTCTGTTAATTGGACCCGTGAACATGGGCGAGTAAAAAAAGTCGATTATAAAGCGACTATAGATGAACCTGTTTTTATTTACCCCAGTAGTTCTAAGTATCAAACGTCTTATGATTCTCCATATTTGGATATGATGTCTTCGTTTCTTAATAGCCTTCAGCAACCTAAAACTGCATTGGTATGTTTAGGCTTTGGATTTAATGATAAGCACATCAACAATGCAGTTACGATGGCACTCAGGACTAATGCTGAGTTTAATCTACTTGTTGCAACAAAAGATCCATTTAGTGAAAGTGGTTCATTTAATAAAGATATTAGAAATCTATTGGATTCTGCTATCCAACATGGCGATAGAAGAATTTCCATCATTGATGGAACTTTTGATCAATTTTCTAACTTGTTACAAGAGCGAAGAAAAGAAACGCCAGAAGAGAAACTTTTCAAAACCTTTGAGTCATTGGCTGAAAATATGACAATGAAGAAGGTTGATAGTCATGAGTTCTAACGATTGGTTTACACCTTATGATCCCAATCGAAGAATTGGTAGTGCTATCAATATTTCGCCAGCAGAGATCACTGCAAATTTATCTGACGCAGGAGCTGGTGAAGCAAAGTGGTATTTGGGAGATCGTATTGCAGCAGGAGAAGTTAATGAATTTGTTTTCCTTGATTGTGGTCAAACAGCAGTATTAGGACGGTTAGTACAAGTTTGGCTAGATGGTGCAGAAAGACTCTCTGTAGATGCAATATCTATTGAGAATGGATTTAATAATCCTATTGGTGTTATTCAGTTATTGACAAGTGTTAATTCCGCTACAGGGGCAGTATACCGTGGCATCAAAAATCATCCGAGGTTGGGTAGCCAAATCTATTCTGCTCATCCCAAGTTAATATCTATTTTGGCTGAAGGCGATTCTAAAGAAAATGATATAAAGTTAGATATAGCAGAACTACCGTATGATTCAACAGTGAACATTGCAGTAACTCCAGATAAACTTTTTGCAAGACACTGTGCCGTTTTAGGTGCTACTGGTGGCGGTAAAAGTTATTCAATCTCTAGATTGATACAAGAAGTGCAACGACATGGAGGAAAAGCATTAATATTAGATCCTACAGGTGAGTATTCGGATTTAGACTGTGAGACTTATTATGTAGGTTGTCATGAAAAGGCTAACGCTAATAATTCAGTTTCTTTCCCTCACTGGAAGCTACCAGAATCTGATATTTTTGCTTTTTTACGTCCATCAGCGCAAACACAAACCCCTAAGCTAAGTTCTGCTATTTTAAGTCAACGAATTGTTCGTAGGTACTATAGTAGCTATGGCGAGATAAGAGTAAATGAAAATCATATTTTAGTTAAATCGGGTCAAAAAAAAGAATGCGTTAATAATGCATTGAACTTCATTGATAAAGATCCAAATTCTAAAAGGTGGTGCTTTAAACATTTAGCAGATCAAATTGTACAAGAGTGTGTTTGGCCAACAGGTAAAAAAGCTGGTAAGTACCCACAAGAAATTGATGAGTCAATATGGGGGGGGGCTTCAGATAGTGAGCTTGGATATTGTATGAGCCTTATATCGAGAATAAAAGCTTATTCAGAAAATCCGCATTTGAAATGGTTAATTGATCCTGAAGATGGGAAAGATATCCCATCTCTTCTTAATAAATTTAGTGATTCTAACTCTCCAAATAAAATTTTAAGATTAGACTTATCAGCCGTCCCTTTTGAGGCAAATGGTCGTGAAATTCTAGTTAATGCTATCGGTCGAAAATTGATGGATTTAGCGAGAAATAGGAACATTAATTATAATAATCCGATGTTAGTATTTATAGATGAAGCGCACCAGTTTCTAAATAAAACAATTGGAGATGAGGCAAGCTCGATAAAATTAGATTCATTTGGAAATATAGCAAAAGAAGGGCGTAAATATGGTTTGAATGTTGTAATTGCAACGCAACGTCCAAGAGATATACCTGAAGATGTATTAAGTCAGATTGGTTCTTTGATTGTTCACAGGCTGACTAATTACCATGATCAAGAGGTTGTGAAAAGAGCCGTAGGTACAATGGATCAACGTTCTGCATCATTTTTACCAACACTAAGTCAAGGTGAAGCATTGTTGTTAGGGATTGATTTCCCTTTTCCAATGACAGTCAAAATGAAAAAGCCAACGATTAAACCTACATCAAAAAGTGCAGATTACTCAATAGCTTGGAAACGAAAATCAATTATCAAGAGTGAAATAGCAGAATATCTTGAAATTCCAGATGAATATGCAGATGAATTTGATAGTTTGGACATTGAATATTTACAAGATGAAGGGTCTTCAGGTGAAATGGTTTACAGTCATTACTTTGAAGTGCCTCAAGGAATTTCTCAAGAATTACTTGATTTAATGGATTGGACTATTGGAAAAATAATTAGGGACATACCTGAAAATATTTTCGATGAGGAAGGTTCAAGTGAATCAGCATATAGCTCTGTGTAGCTTGTAAATAGACTGTTCAACAGTATATTCGAATAATTTTTCTTTTCCACGATTAATCGAATGTTAAATTTAAAGGAATTCCATGCAACAAGTATTAAAAGATACGATTGATTTTTCAACTGATAAGGCCGTTTTATTCCAGTTCGAATCGAGAAGTAAGCTAGCAGCGTATAGTATGGGGATCTACTGTACGTTGATTGAGTTTTCCGATTCTTTTTGTACATTAATAGCCCATCAAAACTATACAGGTTCTCTATCTATATATCGTTCATTTATTGAAAACTATGTTGATTTGAAAAACCTAGAATTAAATGGACTTTATGTTAATCAACTAGATCATGCTAGCTATGTGCAAAATCAACGGATATTAATAGCTGCTAAAAGTGGCAATGATTATCTAAAATCTATGGCTGGGTATGCAGATGATAAACTTCCTAAAATAAAAAAGGAAATCCAACGGTTAAAAGACAATAAAGAGTTCAAAATATGTGGTTCTATAAAGGATAAGTTTTATTTAGCTGGCATGGAGCAAGAGCATGGTGGTTTATATCCAACGTTATGTGCGGAATCGCATTGCAGTCTAGAAGCGATAATTGCAAGACACTTTGAATTTGATTCTAGTAATAATAAGGTGAATCTAGTAATCCATAATAAAGATATAGGTTCTAATTACGAATATTATATATCTAATATGGCTAATTATTTGATTACTGCTGGAATACTTGTTGCAAATATATTAGAAGGTCAGCAACTAGATGAGTTTATTATAAAAAAAGAGGAAATTCTCTCTGCATTGAAATAAACATTAATAATAAGTGCTTTAAACAGAAAAAGCAGTTTGCTACTTTGGAGTTACCAATGGAACTAGATTCTTCATTTGTTATGAATGGAATAATATTAATTACCTCTGATAGAAAAAATGATGGAGGTAATACTCGGCGACTTGATGAAGAACTACAGGGGATTACCACTAATGAAGACTTTATATATTGGCATGAAGAAATCCCAAGTAAACATCATTTCATTATGTATATGGAGGAAGTTAAACGACTAGTTAAAGATGAAGGATTTAGACCTATATTACATTTTCATATGCATGGTGGAAAAGAACTTGGTCTAGAAATAGGTGTTTCAAATGAGTTCATTAGTTGGTCTGAATTATCAGAAATACTACGTGAGATTAATATCCTACTTAAAAATGATTTATGTGTAGTTTCAACTGCTTGTCATGCTTACAACTTAATATCAGAAATAACTATTACAAAACCAGTTCCTTACTTTTGCTTGATCGCTGCATTGGACACCGTTAGCTTTGGCTATATTGATGATAATGCATCTAAATTCTACAGAAAGTTATTTGTGAGTGGTAGCCTCAGAGCTGCTTACACAGATATTAATGATATGTTTGAGTATTTTCATAGTGAAAAATTACTTATAGTTACTTTAGCAAAGTATATTATACTAAAATGTAAAGGTAAGGAAAAAGATAAAAGAAAAGAAGCTTTATTAACCTCTGCTATTGAATCTGGAATGCCTAATGATCCTGCATCGTTAAAAGAATTAAGACTAATAATAAAAGAGCACATAAAGCCAGAACAAGCCCTTTTAACTAGGTACATTGAACAATTTCTAGTAGGTAAATTAATAAGCATAACGATTGACGAAGTATTAGATCTTATTGAATCTCGCCATGCTTAAATAGTTATTTCAACAAGAAAATACCGTTCTCTGCTGTATTGAAATGCCTATTATACGTTTATTTATTAGGAACTATTATATAATAATTCGATCCGTACTGAGTAGATGGATCTATTTGTACACAAGGTTGATCATTGCAGGATGAAAATTTCCCATATTTCTTCATTTCTGCGATATCTCTTTCTAAGGATACCTTTTCAGCCCTTAACTTATAAATATCTTCAATTGTGGGAATATTTCTAATAAACATAAACCACAATAAAGCACCTGACATTATGAAGAAAACAAAAAACATAAGTCCTACTTTTAGTATTGAAAACTTCGCTATTTTTTCGAACTGTTTTGTAGCTACATTTGCTTTTTCGTTTACCTCATTCAAATCTAAAAGCACTTTATCAGCTATAAATTTAGCGGACTTGTTGCTGGATTTAATCATTTCTCTAGAAATTTTAATCTCTATATTTTCAGCGGTTTTTTCCAAGTCATTTGATTTTTCATCAAGATCTTTAATTGCAATCTGAAGTTCAGCTTGATTTCTTTCACTCGCTTTTAAAAGGTTAAATGAAGAGTCTACTAGGCAATTAAACTTTTCCATTTATCTAGATCTCCCCCTAGAAAAACTCCGACCCTGTTTATGCTCTTTTTTCTGGTTCTTTTCCATTACAGAATCGAACTCTTGAGTGACTTGCAAAACGTAATCCTTATGTTGTAATCTCAGTTGCATTATATCTGCAAATTGTAGGTATCGAACTCCTTCTTGACCAACTGAAACAATTAAACCTCCTGTACCTATCTTTCCACTGCCTTGACAAGTAGACACCATTGCAAGGTATGCTTTAAGTTTGGAGGGCGCTATAGTGCTTTGAGGAGCTACTACTGATTGAGTAATACTTTCAATGAATGATTCAATAGTATGGGTAGATTTATCACCAGAAAAAGCATTTAAATATGGGGTGATATTATTTAAACAGGACTCTTTAAATGGCTCTGTTTCAACATACCAATGAATTTCTTTAGATATACGTTGAAGTTCTTCGTTATTTCCAATTTGAATAGTGAGCTGTTCACACCTATCTTTTTCTTTGGTAAGTGAACTTGCTTTGTTTTTAAACTCAATTAGCCTTACAACACCAGGAAACTCTAATAGCATATCTCCAAGCTCTTTATCTGCTGGGGTCTGCTGTAATAGGTTTATAACTGATAACTGTCTCTTTTCTAATGTTGCATGTCCAATTGAGTGGCCTAAGCCATATAAAAAATTACCAATAACTACATTTTCATAAAGTTTCAATATAAGGTCTCCATATCTAAGTGTAACGGCTTTCTAAGCGGAATGTAGCCAAGTCGTTTAAAGTTCAGTTGTTATGCATGTTGCGGACTATAAATGACATTAGAGCTTTCTAGCTCATCTAATGATAATTCGAATCTCATATTCTTCTTAAAAAGAGAATGATTGTTAACTTCATCTTGAAGTAATTTGATATTTAATCGCCGATTAAAAAAGTTAACTTTTTGAGTCTCATGGAGAAAATTTAAAAAGCTGTCTAGGTCATTAGTATCAACATTTCTTTCAATTCGCCCTCTAATCTTTTGATTAAACATCTCGTCAAATATTGGATTACAAATACTTACAGCATTAACAATATTCCAAATATAATCCAACTTTGCATCATGAACAAATGTACAAGACCACTGATAGACATTGATTAGCTCGTGATTTTCATATAAAAAACAGTCTTCATGTTTAATCAAAAACTTTATGACTTTACTCGTTGGAAAAGGACATTCTTTATTGTTTTTTAAAGAGAAGCATGTTTGATAACCAATTATAGTTTTAACTTTATTCTCAATTGCAAGACGTAATATAAATGGAATCTGATAAAAATCGAATCCTTCAGATTCTGCTTCTCTATGGTTAGTAAAACTTGATGAAATTAACTTTTTTTTTGCTAAGTGAAATAATGCACTAGGATTAAAAACCTCTTGACCATAAGAACGTATCCCATTTAAATGAATATTATTCTTGGTTGCAAAGCGATACATATCTTTAACGTGTAAATTAATTAATTGATTAATATCCTCTTCAGCTAAATCAACGCTCATTAACCTAGGTTGTTCATGGCTTAAAACCCCTTTGAATATTGAATTAACCAGAGTTGCAACATTCTTTGGCTCGTTTAATTTACCTATCTTTCGAAAATATTTATCATCATCAGTTGTATTGGTATAAGTTTGTAACTCTTCTATTAAACACTTTAACTCATCTAGATTTCTCATAAACACCTGCTGTGTAATACGTTATTTTTATTTCCTTGTAACTCAGTAATTTTTACAGCTCTTTCACACTCCCATTGTTCAACAGGATACATCTTGTCCCAAGCGTTCATTAGTTGTCGTTGTGATTTGCTCATACTGTAACGGCTATACGTGGATTCCATATAAAGATAAGTTCGAGCGATACGACCTCTTGCGCTTTCTGGTGGTTCTGCTTTACGATTTTCAATCTTCATAGCACAAGAACCAAAGTCGCTTTTTTCATCGGGTAGCATCGTGAAGTTGTAGTTGCTTCTTAAAGCGTTCACAGCACCAATAGCAGGGTATAAGTTAAACATATCAGATTGCATATACCGATATTCTTTATTCACCTTCTCAGCGCATTTACGACCTTTAAAGTTCTTACCTTTGCTGTTTACGCATAGCTCATTACCTTCACGCCATTCCACAAATGTTCTACCAAAGTTTTCAGCAGGTACTACGTGTTCCCATTCTACTTTTTTAGCTCGCTTAACGTACTTGTCAGTATGAAAACCAGCAGGGGGAGTAATGATCTTTTTAGCATCAAATTTAGCACCACAGTATAAAGTAACCCTATGATCGACATACACATATCGTTCAAGTGTTTTCTTGGCTTTGCTGAATGAGTCAATGGTTTGGTTCGCAGCTAAAGACGATAAAGAAGTAAGTAGCAGTAGGGCAAAGATAGAAGAGGTTCGTTTTTTCATATGATAAGTCCGTTTGAAAAATACCTGTAGCCTAAATGAGTCAAGAAGAAGTTAAACTATAGTGGGCTATTTACCATCCATTGTTTAAAAGACTCATATATAACTATTTTAAAATTTCAAGTGTATTTTCTAGTAGTTAAAATAACGTTGAGTTGAGTATTGTACACGCTAATTGATGGTATACTATATTAATATCAACATCTTGTGCGATTGGAGTTAAATTTGTATCAGACGAAATATTTACCAATAAAAGAACTCAATGAACTTATCTTAAACTTTGATCAACACCAGCAGCATTATGATGATACGCCAATTTTCGATATTGTGTCTCACACAGAAGCTAACTATGTATCTGAACTACTGTTACAACTGAATTTGAAAAGTCCCAAGTTAACTCGTGATTTTGTAAAAAGATTACATGCAGGGGATGTTGCTTGGAAGACTCTAGATGGCTCTGAGCGGTTCATACCTCAAGACTTCGACTTTGAACTTCTTGAAGAACTAGGTATTATTTACTTTGAAAATGATTGGCTAAAAGTTAGCGCAAGGCTTCCTGATAGCCGCCATGATGAATACATACATGAAAGTGTTAAACCTTTATTGTTATTTTCTCGTTCATTAAAAGATATAATCTACTCAACAAATGAATTTAAACCGATAGAGTTTGGTATAGATAAAAGTGTTTATTCAAGTATTGTCCCTGATAATTACCAATTTAAAAAAATATCTCTCAATATTGAAGAAAAATCGGATTATTATAAGCTCGACTTTTCTTCAGATGATCGTGAGATTAGTAATCTAATATCTAATTATTATTGGAAAAAGGTTATCAACTCAAATAAGAAAGATTGTTTGTTAAAATCTCATAATGATATAAAAATTGCTTTTTCTGAATTAGTTTCTTTACCAAATGAAAAGGTACTAACATTAGAAGAAAGAAAAATATTTTCTGATATTTGTTTAGGTATTATTGAAAGTTCTACGTTGCTTAATTCATCATTCAAACAGTTTCAAAAAATATTACGATCACATAGGGATTTAGATTCAAATCTTATCGCAACAAGAACAAGTATTAGCATGAATTTCGGACCATTAGCGAATGAATCAAAAAGTAATAAAGATACTACTACACAAACCCCATTGGCTATTGATGATATTAGAAAGAATTACGACTTTAACATTAAAGACAAATTAAATGACAACATGGAACTAATTGATTTAGGTAACTATCTAGATCATTTGATGTTTCTAGATAGTGATATTACTTCTGCACTACTATTTATAGTAAAAAAAGACTTGTTCTTTGATTATCAGAAGGTCGTAAGCAGAAAAATAACAAAACTATTACTAAATAAATCTATTGAAAACCTGACTCTGAGGCACTACCTAATAAATGTAATTCCAATTTATCTAAACGATAATACTTACGATCTATATCTTCTATCAAGATCAAATGAATTTGAAATTGGAACGCTTAATATTATTAAAAAGATTAAAGCTAAGTATAACTCTAATGAAATTTCATTTTTAGAAACAAAATCAAATATATCTAGTGTATTAGCAGATACTATAATTCAAGTGTCAATTAGTGGGGGTAAGGAACACGAACTTGTATCATTTATGGTTTCTTTAGCTAAACATTATATTAGTGACTACCAAAATGATATTCAATTCGAGAGAGAATTGGTTGAGAATATTTTACAGAAACTAACAGTTGAAGAGTTTTTTAAAGTATCAGATGCTTTGATTGAAAAAATAGCAACTATTGATGTAAATGGTGTTTGGCCTAATTACACGCTCTACTTATTATTTTCATTTTCAAACGCAGCTTCAAATATGTATGGAAATAAATTAGAAGACATTAAATCAAAGCTAAGTGAGAAGATATTCCTTGAGTATGAAAGGTATTTTAAATTTAGTTTAAGTCATGATTCTCATTGTTTGAATTCAAAAGTATTCTATGACACTCTTAATTGGGGAGTATGTAATAAGGCTATTATCATAGATTGTTTTATAAATCTAAAACCTTCTGCAAGAGAATTAACTAATGGTTTTTACTTCGAAAGTAACTCAAATTCAATTTATTATATGCAATCGGTTAGATCTTATTTTCAAGTTCTGATTAACTTGCATTCTTTATCAAATGCAAATAAAAATAAAATTCAGAGTATATTACTAGATATTGTAAAAACTGTAGGGTTCAAATCTCCTGATGTTGCATTTCCTCTCTTTGTTAGTCACTTTTCG
>NZ_FPLG01000144.1:0-1106 GCF_900120065.1 Moritella viscosa | reverse complement strand
GCTCATCAAGTTTTTGTTTATATTGTTTTGTTTCCCGGTCTGTATTTGCAAACAACCCAGTGCTGTCTTTCCAGCCTTTAGCTGCATCTTGAGATGAATAATTATGATCGCCTAACATCAAACATAATCGAGCATGGTGTAAGACTAAACGATAACTACCGTCTGCAAACGCGGACTCGATCAAGGGTAAATTTAATATTAATTGCTTGGACCAGCGCTTAATTTGTTTGACCCATTCACTTGACTGGCTTAATAAACCTCTTGGAAATTCAAAACATTGCTGTACGCGCGTTTGATATTCCAGTTCATCGTAACGATTTTCATAGCCCCAAACTTGTTCAATTCTATTCAGGGACGCATCAATACCAGCAGCGCTTACATCTTTCCACTCATCGTGATCTTTAGGTAAAGGTAGTCTGTGGTGTGAAACGATTAACCAAGCGACGAGTTTGGCTGCATTAGGTAATTCAGAAAGTGGTTTTCTTACACTTTCATTACTTATTTTTTTTAGCTGTTCTTCATCGATGGCACCTTCATTAAGTTTCATCAACCAAACGTTATCATCTTGTGATCGAGTAGAGTGCACTAAGGCATTAAGCAGCAGTGTCGAAATCCATTCATGACGAATAGGATCGCCTTTATATTTATTTTTACTCTTTGGATTTAACTTATCTTGAAAAAGTTTTGATGCCTTTCCCCAATCATGTAATAGGGCAGAAAGTGCTGTTAGTGATTTAATTAATGGTAAGTATTTCCAATCATTTTCAATATAGCTGTTCAATAAATTCTTCTTAGTTCGATTAACTGGCACTAACCCTCTTTCATTAAATCTATCTTTGTTACCAACGACCCATAAAAACTGGCTACGAGAACGACTTCTAATCCAAAAACAGCTTACAGCAGTGTTCTTACTCGCCGTTTGACGCAACATGCGTTTAACGGTTTGTAATCCATCGTCGGTAATGAGTGTTTGCCAGGTATTGTCACCAATACGATCTGCAAAGGCGTCGAGCACACGTCGAGTTTTCTTTAACGAATTCTTCTCACACTGAGAAATAAAGGTGACCATCATAAGTTCAGCTCTCTATTTAAGGGCTACGCCCTAA
>NZ_FPLG01000145.1:0-5547 GCF_900120065.1 Moritella viscosa | reverse complement strand
GCCTATTCGGCAGTGAACAATAGACTATCAGTAAAATAATAAGTTACAACAATCACTTAATAACTTTTTGGTGTTTTTACCAATGTTTTCAAATGAAGTTGTAACCTATTGATTTTTAATGCACCTTGTTAAAGAACAATTTTCATTGGTAAAAATGGTTAAAATAAAGGTACTGTTGCAACCTTACTCAACCCATAACAATCAAAATCACCATTACATTGACCACTAACATCAATCTTATTCACAAACAGTTTAAACTTTTTACTTTCAGACAAACTATTCATATTAATAAAAGGCAATTTTGATAATTGCTCTTCATAGTTTTCAAAATATGCAAGCGCTTCATCCAATGTACCACCATGGCGCTTAACTCTACGACGCGCTATACGCTCTTTATTCGGTGCAACTTGAAAACGATTAAAGCATGTAAACGATGAAACAGTATCAGGAACATCTTTGATCGATGTGCAATGCACATAATCCGCCAATCGCTTCAACCATTTACCAACATTCAATAATTCTAATTTTTCTTTCGTGTCGGCTAATAAACGTAACTTAGCCCCTAACGGAAACTTACTTCCATATTCAGGAAAGGATACTGCAACTTCAGATTGGTTCTTAGCGACTTTATTTTCAACAAGCGCTATATGCACCTGTTGATAAACCTTATACCAAAGAAACCCTAAATTAGTTTCAGCATCTGGTAATAAGGTAATATCGAGATAATATTTCATTCCCGCTCCTATTTATCGCTTTCACCGAAAACGCCACCACGAACAAGAACAGCCATTACATAATGCTCATCTTCAATACGTTCTAACTTTTCACCACGCGCAAATTTATCGAAGAATGTGTAAAAATCTTTTTTAGCCGCCGGCGTACGATAGGCTTTACCTAAGTTTGTTACAGCACCATATGGTTCAATCGCAATCGGCCCTGCAGTTACTTCTGCATCATCAAATTCTGGATACCAAGTATCAATACTACGCAGCGCGTTACCGATTTTTTGCGAATGCATTGCTGCAATATCATTAACTGCATAAAGAATTTTACTCTTACTGCCCTTCCCTTTATCTAATACAAGTTCTTCGCTTGGATAAACATCTTGTGCTTTACCCACTTGTACAAAACAATTAATTTCTAGCATTAAGAAGTCATCATCACTTGCTAATGCAGCCGCGATACGTTCACCTAAAGAAACAACATCTTTATTGTCATTATTAAAATGACGCGTACTAAATTCTGTCGCATCAAACACCCAAGATTGTGAGGCGTTTTTATTTAATGCATTAACTTGTACTTCAATATTTTCTGAACCAACTCGGTTACGCCATAAGAATTTAGCGTTAGCAATATTTAATGCATAACGACGCCCTAATTCTTTAAAGCCTTCATCTGCGATATAACCAGTAACTGCTGTTGTATAAGATTGTTTAAACAGCGCATTATTACAAGCCGATGGTTGCGTAACACCACCAAGTACTTTCAATGTGAATTGTAATTTTAACGTGTCTTGTTCTGGTGCAAGTGCACAAGCATCAACTCTTTGTAAATTAGGTTTTTCTACCTCTGCATTCAGCTTTGCAGGATCTTTTTGAATTGCAGGTTTTAAACGATTTGAAATTGTACCGCGCACTGACTTTTCAATCAGACTTAAAGGCATCAACTTCGTTTTATTTTCCCATGTAGTGCCGTACATATAGCCGTCTGAAGGAACTAATTTCTTTTCAAACGCCAATACTGATGCAATATTTTCTTTTTTAGCCATTATGTTATTCCTTTTCTTTTCTTTATTTTAAATTAATAGAATTAATAGAATTCAGCCCATTCATCTGATGGCTGTTCTTTAATTTGCTCGCAGAGATATAAATTATTTTCAGCATTAACCGAATATTGCCATAGCAATTCATCGATAGATGTCACTCGATAAGGCATTTTAAATTCGCCTAAAGTGACAATACTTTCAGCAAAACGGTGTGGAGTTTCTGGATTTCTCTGATTTTTTGCTTGCCCTAGATCTGTTATCCCATGAAAACCTGTTGCAATGGGTACTATCCAGCCTTTTGATTGTCGGCCACTTGACCAATTAACCTGATCATCACTTTTCTCACAACGATGCTTAATAACAAGGTTTTCAATGAGCGCATCCATTGCATCTTGACCAGCATCCATCGCTTCAACCATGAGATCTCGACGTTCAACAATCGCATAACCAGGCATAAGTTGACGTGTGACTTTTACAAGATCCTTCTTATTGCCTTCTTCGACTCTATGAAAAGACGGAGAATAAAAACTTTTAATATCACCACCCGCCATTTTCATTCGGCTATTAAGATGGTGTGATATCCGATCCTGCACTGATTCTTCTTGCTCTTTATCAATACCAGAAAACTCAATAAGTAGTGATACATCTAAGTGACAACGTGCTTCTTCAATAAATGCACTGCGTGAACCCGTTTTATCAAGCGGGTTACCCGTACCAATGATTGAATGAACATAATCACCCACACCTTTGTATGTTTGTAAATTACACTCATGACTAATCACACCCGTGGCATTAAACACTAAATGGGTAAATCCATCTTGATTCAATTTACGTTGCAACGCATGCACAGCACCTAGCCATGCTGTCATTGCAGGAAATCCAATCGTAAACGGACTTGATAAAGCATTTGCGTTATGCACCTTGATATGAGGCAGTAATATCAATTTTTTAATGTTATTACTCATCGTAATGCCTCCTTATTTTTCGTCACAATTTTAAGAAAATGTAAACGTTCTTCCTCACCGAACATGACTGACTCTTTGCCGATTATTTTTTTATAGGCTCCCGTCATCCAACTAGCAATATCGCCAACAACAATGTCTAACCAATCATCATATTCTTCACGTTGCTGAGCATCATCACTGTGTAACCACATTTTGTGGTTCGCATCTAACTGAGAGCTATCCGAGTGATACTGTTCCGCTGACACAGCTCTAATCGCCCACATTTTATCGATAATACGATCGACTAACTCTTGAATACGGGCATCACGACTATTTCTTAGCGATACATTATTTTTATAATCAATACGGAATATACGATGTAATGCTTGGAAAACATCTCGGTATTCATGTGTTTTAAATGACTCAATAAAGAAGTTTGATCGAGGGAAATGAATAGTTCGTTTATCTAACTGCGGTGGTAATGATGATAATAAATGTGCCTTACCAGCATTTTGATTATTCAAAACACTGATATTTTGCGGTTTTGTACCACCATAACCAATAGTCGTTAAATTATAAATTTCAGAGAAGCCTTTTTCACTGAATTCATTTTTACGTTTAAGCTCACGGATTGCTTTCGTTTCATCAGAAAATCGTAATGTATCAATACGCTTCCTAAGCTGATAAAGCATACCTGAATTAGTTAATATCGACAGCTGGTGATAATCGTCGTCAACAGGAAAATACACTTGTTTTATTTTAGAACTCGTAACATTTTCACCGACAGTATTGACCATGGCTAAAAAACCATTTTTTAGCGCTAAATAACTTTCTGTTTTAATCGCTAATAAATTAACAGCAAGCTCTGAGTCATCCTTGATATGGTCGAGTAATGACTTATTATCAACCATTTCCAATGTTAAAAATTTATATACATCAAGCGCGGCTGCATTGCCCAATGCATCCGTATCTACATCAACATTACCACTCTTTAAAAAACCATCGTTTACTCGTTCAACGTTAGCGATGACAGACGTCACATAACCATTTTTATTTTTCCTGGCGCTAGGGTGACTAAAAGTACAAGGGTGAGTAGACATAGATATTTGTCCTGCTCTTTTAGCTGCGTTAGGCAACCAAATAGCCAAAGAGAAAGTATTATCACACTCTATATTCAGCTCATTTACCTCCGATTCATCCATCGAGGCTTTTACTTTTTTCTTTAACCAAGCTTCTTTTCTTTCATCAAAAAAGCTTTTAATGGCAGGGTCTAACATTTTTAAACTCCTATTTACTCTTCTGTATTAATCCAAATTGATCACTGTATTCATATTTTTTACCTTCACGCATAACAAAACTCAGTTCGCCATAACGCAAAGATACTTGCCTAACGGTCGGTAAATTAATTTCATCGGTATGCTCGCTTAATAAATTTAAATAATTCCTTTCTAACCATAAATTAGAGCGTTCATAATCAGACAATTCAACATGTGTTATTTGTAGTAAGCCCTCAACATTAATTAAGTCACCGTAAATATCGGTGACTCGGCAACCTTGCTCATCTTTTTGGGAAAAGTAACAAGGTTCATGATCCGAATTCGCGACGAAAAAAATTTTAGTATTCGGTTCACTTTGTCTAAAAGGATTAAGCTTTTGCGGTAACGCAGTTAAGAACCATGCTTGTGATAGGTAACCTTCCAATGCTTCCGGTCCATAGCTATCGTATGAACATAAGGTATCTCTTGTTACTCTGTGTTCAAGTGCTGCAAGCCGCTGCTGTTCAGATGGTGGTAACGGATAAATTCTTGGGATCGCATTTAGATTTTTAGATACATGAGACTCATTAACTAACTGACACAAATCATGAGTTGGAAAGGCGTTTTTTATGTATTCTTCATATCCAGGTCTTATAAAATACTTTTCTCCTTTTTGGTTACCATCTTTGAATGCCTTATAGTTATATTGCATTAGCGCAATATTAGCTTGAGTCACTTCCGCCAAGCGATGACGACGAACACGACCAGCTAGTTGCACAATTGAACGGTATGATGAAGGCTCGATAACAGCCCAATCAAAGTCATGATCACGGCCAACTTCCTCTACCGGCGTTGCAACGAGGATGAAAATAATATTTTTAGCTGCACTTTTATCTAAATGTTTTCGGATGACTGAGTTCGTAAATGCTTTAGGCTTTTCACCCATTTTTTCTTTACGCTTTAGTACGCGATCAAGGTGTTTTTCTTGTTCATGTCGAAGTAATAGCACCTGCTGGCTGTGATAAGCCATCACTTTGACTTCCACATCAATAGGGTAATCGGTTTGTAATAAGTATTTGGTCAATTCAACACAAGGCACTATATTGGCAACGCGTACAACACCAAATGATACACTCTTATCTGTTTCGTCATCAGTAGTGTGATGCTGCTGATGTTTAACTAAAATAGCCTGCTTAATATGACTGAAATATTGCTCTTGCTTTGTTTCATCACTGGCTGTTTTATGCGCACTCATGCTCTCTGAACATTTAATAATTTCAGCTTTACGTTTAATGGGTTGTTTTTTTAATTTAGCAACACGTTTGGCAATAAAGGCATCGTGTTCGACTTGATATGCCGTAATAGCCTTATCACTTAACGTCGTATTGATACTTGCAACTGCAGTATTGAATTCATCAATCCAGGCACAACCTATGGTATTTTCAGCATTGCTTCGGCTTTGACTATACAACTGCCAACCCTTTTTATAAGCATTAAAATAACCTTCCGCTAAAGAGGGAGGTATAGTCGCAGATGAAATCATTACTTTACGCCCTAGCATGCCAGCAAGATGAATCAATCG
>NZ_FPLG01000146.1:0-6404 GCF_900120065.1 Moritella viscosa | reverse complement strand
GGTCTTCGAGATCGGGGTTAGCCTGGAACATCGCATTTTCGATTAGCGACATTTCAGGTTGTGGGAATTCTTTGCCTAGCGCGGGCATTCTGACTGGCTTACAGCTGCAGTCCTCCGCGCTTTCAATCATTTCAATAATGGTGCTACGGCCAGGTAATGACTGGGCATGATTTACACCAACCATTAAAACGATAGCTCGCCAACAACATTAGGATAAGCTTTACTAGGACAATGACTCATAGCGCTGCCTCCGTTTTTATAACCTTGGTATTGCCGTAAAACTCCACATCTTCAAACCTGAAATGATAACGGCCATTCTCGCCATCAAAACTAAAACAGCTAATGAAGTCTTTTAGCAGGCAAGTAAAGCTACCTTTTGAAATATCTGCAGTTTGGTCAACAGCTAACTCTCGTACTGCTTCATGCAAATATTTGGTGAGCTCTTCGCATGGGTAACCGTCAATAATTGAACTGGCGAATAGGTCAAACATATCAATCATTTCTTGTTCGTTAATTTCATGTCTAATAATCATGGTTAAATATCCTTTATTTATACTTCAGCATATTCATGCGCATTTAATACAACATAACCGCCCTGGCCTTTTGGTCGTCCGATTACGCCACGGAAAAGCTGACGGCAATTAAGCTGCTGACAAGCGTTATCGATTGCATCTTGCTTGGTTTCACATTCGCCTATTTCAACGGTGCGCAGTTCGTGTGTTTTAGGGTGTTCACGCATGCCGCCACTTGGGCAAAGCTCTATTGCTAAATACATCATGCGACCATCCAGATAGTTGTATTGTGAATATCGAGTGTCTTCTCCCACCACAACTCTATACAGGCGACTAACTTGGTTAAGCCGAAGCCTTGTGCCATAAAGTACACAGAACGAATAGCGCCTAAGGCTAGTTGCTCTTGGGTAGAGCCTGAATCTGAACAAGCTACGACGCTTTGCCAAAAGGCAAATACAGTAATCAATACCTCTTCTTGCTTGAGCGTTGCGTAAAGGTTGAAATGAAAACAAGGCATTGCAAGTGCATCGCTACGACCGGCATCAACGCATTCAAACAAATCGATGATCCAATCGGCTTTGTCTGCATCGATACCAAGCGAGTGCAGCGCTGTGCGCACATTTTCGACGGGGGCTAAAATACGTTTCATGCCGCTACCTCATTTTTTATCAAGTTGCTTAGTTCCTTATACGTAGAAGTGACTTGTCTAAATGCAGTTAAGCCATCGAGGTAAATGGTTTTATCCATTAGCTTGTGCGCTGACCAGGTATTCGGGGTTTGTATGCCGCTAAAGTAGGCTTTATCAACGGCAATTACTTCGAGTGCATCGGCATGGCCAATATAGCGAACAGACACGCTCAATTTTTCAGGTTTGGCGATGGCAATAAACATGAGTTCGTTGATCACATCGTTCATTGTTGGATTTGCTTTAATCATGGTATTCCCTTACTTGTTAAATTCAGTTAATGAGTAACCAGCCATTTCATTGATTACCGGTGCTAAACGTTTTATGACGCAGTGGATCGCGGCTCTTTGAATTTGATTAAATTTTTGAAACGTAAATTTCATGTCACGCTCTTCCATTCCTGCAGCAAAACAGATAACGCGCTTTATCTCGTCACCTTGTTTGTTGTAGATAACAGCGACACGATTATGGTTAAACATGTCGCGGACTTGAGCGATGGCTTGAGCCGCGGTGTCTTGGTGCTGTGTTTGTACGAGTTGTGCTTGTCCCATAACAATTCCCTCTTACATACCTGGTAATGGCAATCCACCGATGACGGCATCTGTACACATGGACACGAACGGCCCTGCACCACCGCAGCGGTTTTCAACGTCTGACATAAGAAAGACCAGTTCACGTACCGCGTCTTGTGCCTTTTTGATTATTTGGTCTTTTTTAAATCGGGTTAGCCGGCGATCAGATTCGGCTTCTAAGATGTGTCGGTTTATTTCACCGGCATGGCTGGTCACGCTCATGGCGCTGAGCGTGAGTGGTTTTGACTCGCCTTGTTTGGGTAGACGAACAGCGGTTAGTCCGACTTCGAGTATTGCGCTGTTGATAATGTCGTGATTATCGGTTGCGGTGGTGATTTTAATTAACTCGCTAACGGTTAATTGATGTGGCTGATTGGGGTTGAGTTTGTTGCGTAGTATTTGCCCACGCATACCGCACTCGTTGGCAATCTGCTCTAAGTTTTCTATGTCTGCAAACCGGACACATGCAGACTCTATTGGGCTCTGTTTACTCTCATTTGACTCATACATTGCGAAAATCTCCTTATATGCAATGATTAAGTAACAATCCAAGTACGCAAATGAATATGATCGCTTCTGTTTTAACGATTAAAGAGAAACGATGCTTGCGTTTATTCACGCTTGGTTCGATAAATACACCTGCCGAAACCTCTATAAAGCCCTGTTGATGGGCGTTTATAGTGATCTCTGATTGGCTATTGGTTTTATTATGCAAATTTTTGTGCATCGGCTTTTTTGAACAAGGCAACAAGGTTGATTAGTACGGCCTCGTTTCTGCTTTCTTTTGGCATGATAGGCAGCTTTCCACTCGTAACAGCATGATCAATAGTGCTTATTGATTGCCCAGTTGCGGCGGCATATTTCTTTTTTGTGCAGTAAGGCACGTCGAGATGTATTGTAATTGACGACATAATGGTATCCTTGTTGGTTGTATTTAATGGCATTAGAGCTCATAACTACGCATATGAGCAGTGACCCAATTGAATGGTACAATTAAAATGAGCAGCAATCAAATATTTTCACCTCCTTTTAGTTATAAAGGTGGAAAAAGTGTGACCGAGAAACTAAAAGTAGTCACTAAATGTAAGACATATGACGAGATGGCGGTCGCATTTGACATACCAAAGTCAACAATCTTCACTTGGCATACTCGTGATATGACTCCATATGAGATCGCAATTAGAACTCATTTGATTACAGGGGTGTCCCTAAAGTGGCTTTTATTAGATGAGGGTGAAGCATTCAGTGAAGGTGATACATTTAATACAGTAGCTACTGATTCAAAAAGAACGGTCTCTATTGAAACAATATCTAACGGAGAGCTAAGTAATTCGAGCCAAATCGGTTTAGACTTCGTTGCAATGAAGAATTATGGCTTAACAGTAGATAACACTCGTATTATTAATCTGGACGGAACACTTCTTTTTATTAATACGGCAGAAACCAAAGCTAATTCAGGGCGCTATTTATTGGATATTGACGGTTCGATTTCCATTAATCATTTACAGCGTTTACCAGGTAAAAAATTAGCCATGAGTTATGGCAATACATCAGTTGAAGTTGCAGAAGCGGATATTGTGGTGTTGGGGCGTGTAGTGCTGGCAATGGAAAAAGAATAGAAGAGATCTGTTAACAAGCTATGTAGAGACGAATTATAACCCTGCTAATTAACGTAGTATAATTTTGAGTTAGCTAGGCTAGCTAACTC
Organism: Moritella viscosa; assembly: GCF_900120065.1. NCBI lineage: Bacteria > Pseudomonadati > Pseudomonadota > Gammaproteobacteria > Alteromonadales > Moritellaceae > Moritella > Moritella viscosa. Next base: position 2,927 of record NZ_FPLG01000146.1, on the reverse strand, counting down.
AATTCTGGACAAAACCTTGTTAGAACACTTATTCCATTTGTAGTTATTCAGATAAGGTTTTGTATTGGAAACGTCGAAGAAAGTGGCCAAATTCATCACTACAATTGATCAACAAGGCCAGCGAATCCCCCAACTTTTCCGAGAGTAGTAAGTAAAAAATAACTTACTATATGTCAAACAATATAATCAAAACAAAAGCTCCAACAACACTAAAAAGTGATAAATAAAACACGCTACGCACCACTTTTTGTATATAAACACCTTTAGGAGTTAAGAGCGATTTACCACTAAAGAGAATTAGAAAATTATCAACATGACCCAAGATAGTTCTCTTTTCTTTTTTGTATTGACTTATTATTAGTGGGCCCAATGTTAGAGAAAGGCCTAACGTAAGGAAACTGATAAAAATAAAAACTCGCATAAGATCCTGTAGTATCACAATTAAACCTTAATAAATAAAAGAACCAGTAAAGCTAACATGAGCAGCCAATCAAGCACCAACTGTTATTTGTCCTTTGTTCATTAGCTTGTTATGTGCGTGCTAAACAAGATACTTTTGCCAATGATTTAAACCCATTAGGGCAACTTGATAGTCTTCGTAATCACATGACCCATACAGTTGTTTTGCCACAAGATTGTCATCATCGACTTCTAATGTAATTTTGAGGTAGTCATTTTCTCGGCAATAAGCCTCAATGCCCTTGAGTAATAATTTACCTAAGCCTTTTCCTCGACTGTTGCTAGAGATCATGAAGTCATGAATATTGAGAACTTTTCTTGCTCGATATGTTGAGTAAGACTCAAAACATACCGCAAAGCCTAATGGCTTATTTCCAGTGAAACATAAAAAACCATGAAAGTACGGAAGAGCAAATAATTGATTCACAATCGTAGAATCAATGGTTGCTGATACTCCAGACGAGTATTCTTGGAACAGTAACTCTAATGCTTCTCTATGCTCTAGATTATCGACTTCGATGTATTTGATAAAGGTACTCATATCCATATTCCGTAAAAGCACATAACAGTTTATTATACGGAATTCCGTATAACGTGAATCCTGATTTAATTTAATTACCATTAACAATATCAAATTTATCTTATATTACAATCGGATATATAAAAACATCTGTAATCTATAAAATAAAATAAAAACGTAAACAAGAAATCTATTTACTTGGGTCCATATAAATAGATATATGACAAATTAATGTGAGGATATCTAGTATGAGTAACTGCTCTAAGCCACTTTGGGGCAATTTTGAGTTAGCCCTATTAGCTAACTCGTTCGTGGATATAAACGGCTTAGAAATTATGCATCAATAAGAACGCTTCGCATTACTGAAAATATGGCTATATCAGGGCCTAAACAAAAATACGATTTGAAAAATCGTATTTTTGTTTTATAGGGAATACATAGAAATGCACCCTACTATCTTGCTAAAACAGGATAAGTAAAGAAGATAAGATGGACGAAATTAAAGAGGAAATGAGCAAGTACAGCGCACCATAAGCGGTTAGTAAAGTGAAATACCAAGCCATAGCCTAAACCAGCCAACGTGGCGAATATCACCAATAATGTACCACCAGAAAAGTGAACTAAGCCGAATAGTATACTCGCGACAGCTAAGCCAATGCGCCAGCCAAAACGACGACTTAATGATTGTTGAATAAAGCCTCGAAATAGTGCTTCTTCAGCTACACAGGTTAATAATAAGTTATTAAGTACGAACAACCACCACCAAGACGGTAAGCCAAATTCTGTCTTAATCGCCCCAACGTATGCTGCAATAGGTAAGAGAGAAAGTAAAAGAGGAAGCGTTATAAGCAATGGTTTTAACTGCCATTTTTTCTTATCCCCGAGCAGTATTGGGTAAGCTAGAAGAAGTGCAAAAAATGTAAGTGGCTTATCTAAATTTAGATACATAGAAAAAGGCAAACTTTCAGGACCAGCTTTTACATTGTCTAACACCTGAAGATTGTTGAACCCCGGAATAAGGTGCATAAACAACATCACACACCAAGCAACCACAATCCCCAAACCTGCATAATTAATCAGCTTCGGTTGTTTGGTCGTTAACAATGAAGAAAGGTAATATGAGAAAATAAGAATAACGAAAGTACTGAGCAATGCAATAAGATCGATGCGTCCCAATGCAAACGCGCTTAACAGAGTCACACCAAGTACAACCAAAGATAACACATTTTTCCGTGCTAAACCTGCCCCAATTGAGAAAATTAATGGCAGCCATAGCCAAATGGCTGATTCTAAAATCATGAAATTGTCCTTAATAAAGAGTTCGATTTTGGATTTTTATCCAAATGGTCTCAACATACTGAATTAATATCGTTTTCACAAGACCTGGAGTAAAGAAAAAACAGGTATAGCTGCCCCTATGAAGCACTATCATAGATGGAGATACTCCATAGGCTGGGTTATGTCGCAAAATTGGACTGTTAGGCAATATAAATAGACTCCGTATAATCAGCAATGGTTAAATCTAATTACTCCTGTATATACAACCAATCGATGATGATTCATGCATTACTAAATATATGGCAAACAGAAATAGACATATTGTGAATTAATAATTACTTTAACGAAAAATGGCAGAAACGGCTTAACGTTATTACTCTAGGAAATAATTAGATTGAAATGTGATGGTTTAGCTGAGAACAGAGATGAATAACTCGCGAGTTTTATTAATAGGTAATAACCTAACTATTTGTTGTATCAGTACTCCCTAAATAACGCCAAGTCCCCTATAGACCCCCTCAATTAATGCTATGCCTTACATTACCTAAAAATACGTCCAATCCAACATAACATGCGGCGTATAAACCGTTAAGCTTCTCAATGTTACCATTTAAAGCTTATCTTGACCGTTAAAGTTATTACTCTACATAAATCTTACATAACATGCGTT
>NZ_FPLG01000147.1:0-665 GCF_900120065.1 Moritella viscosa | reverse complement strand
CGTCTAACCATTTCATTCATGCGCACGGTCATTTGATTCATATCTCGCACAAGATTCCTTGCCGCTTCTGAATCAATTAACGCCTTACCCTCTACATTCACCGTCTGCAGAGTTGTTCCATTACTATCAACAGTAATGAGATATCGATTGATATGAGGGTCATCATTTAACTCTGTCACAATGCCACTTGTATCAAGTACCTGGTCATCTTTATTTTCTAATATTCGACGCTGGAATATCTTGCTCAGACTCCAATTAAACTTAACTTTTCTCATATCTACCCATCTCCATAACTGTCATTCTATGTTGGAATTTATTAATAATATTCTTCAATTACCACACAACTGAACAGCCTATTTATGGCCTATTCAGTCATCTGATGTTTGCTATTCGTGTCATCGTCTTTCTGCTGAATACAGCTTTAACGTGAACGCTACAATCAATAATATGGGCTGCGGTTTTATAGGGCTGAATTACCATTTTCAAGTACAACAGCATTAATGCTAACGCGTTAACTAGGCGCTTCTTCGCCCGTGTCGTTCTGTATCAATGTTAATAAATACACGACGACTTCCTCGTTATTTTTAACCGTATCTTGCGCCGATGCATCAATGACAAAGTTCTTAGCATCTATTTGTAACTCTTTCATAATCCAGTCCTTAAAA
>NZ_FPLG01000151.1:0-5152 GCF_900120065.1 Moritella viscosa | reverse complement strand
GTTCGACGCATTTCGGCTTATTTTGATAAGTATCCCGATGGATTAACAACTGCTGATTTAAAGGATTACTTTAACAGTCTTATCCAAACGCACTCTTGGAGTACCGTCAAATTAAACCGTAACGGTTTACAGTTTTTCTACCGCTATACGCTCGACAAGCAGTGGGAATGGCTCAACATTGTCAAACCACCACAAGTTAAACGCCTGCCTGATATCTTAACTCCTACGCAAATAAGTAAAGTCATTAACGGTACCAAGAAGCTACGCTACCAAGTATTCTTTCTCACGCTTTACAGCATGGGACTACGATTAAGCGAAGGCTTAAACCTGACAGTTCATGATATTGATAGCCAAACCATGCAAATACATATTCGTGATGCTAAAGGCGGTAAAGATAGATTAGTTCCTCTGCCAAAGCGTACTTTGTACGCACTGCGCAGTCATTGGCAAACGCATCATCATGCGCGACTGATTTTCCCAGGATTGGGAAATGGTATGAACTCGCCAATGGACAAAGGCGGCATTCAAAAAGCCATCAAACAAGTTTTACGTGATTGTAATATCAATAAACTCGTTAGCCCGCATTCGCTACGTCATTGCTTTGCTACTCATTTATTGGAAAACGGCTTGGATTTGCGCTCTCTGCAAGTATTGCTCGGTCATGCCTCGTTAAATACGACCGCTAGATATACTCAATTAACCCAACTAAAACAAAAGGATGCTGCCGTTGCCATTAACCAACTTGCTGACAAGTTAGCGCTAGATTGGAGTTTAAAATGAGTACCTTCATTGATTTACTGCGCATTCATCATGACGAGTTTGAACGACAATTTGGCAATCAACTTTCCCATGAAAGCCGTCGTGCAATCTACGCTATGCTCAGTTGTAAAACACGAAACCAATGGCATAAAGGTAAGAATAATTACCTGTATAACGCCTTTGCACTAGCTAAAGTCTGGCGAGCGAGAATGATTGATGCAATCAATCAGCACGCTGATTTATCGCTGGCGAACACTGACACATTACCCATTAAATGGGTCGTTGATTGCCGTAAGGTTGGTTACGGTCTTCCCGCCTTACAATATCTGTCACGCTATTTATATCGGGGCGTATTACCTGATAAAAACATCATCGATACAAGCAATAATACCGTGACATTCAACTATAAAGATGGACAAACTCAAGCAATAAAAACCAAAACCTTGCCGACGCTGCAATTTCTCTGGCTCATCTTGCAACATGTGCTTCCCAAAGGATTACAGCGAGTGCGGGATTATGGTTTTTACATGGTAATGCCAAACGGCTGAGAGTGCGAATTCAAGCTATATTACTGTATCTGTTCAATTGGAAAATGCCTAAACTCGTCGCAACGATCACTGCGAAAGCCATCAGAATTTGTCCTTGCTGCTAGCATTAAATGAAGTGCGTTGGTATCACACGATCGACCTAGCCGAAAGGCGAACATAATAAGGATAATGGCATTAACATTACAGTTGGAGATATTAAATTTATGGTACAACTAGCTAGTTAATTGATAAATAACAGGTCTGTTGTTTATCTCGATTTAGCTCGTCTTGGCTTTAACCCCAAGACGAAGTATCCACTAAGATCAAACACGTTATTTACTATATAAAGAAGGGCTTAGGCTTGCTCAACACTCGAATAAGGTGTCGGCTGCGCGACACCTATTCTTATATGTTAGGCATATTCACAACGGGCTCCATTTCTTATACTTTTTCTTACGCGCTAGTGCAACAGCACTGGTTATTTCTTCTCGTGGTGATGTTGCACAATACTCTAAGTATTCTTCCACTTTCAATCCCGACCACCCAGGAGCTGCAGCCAAAACCCAAATATGAATACCTTGATTCATCTCTCTTTCAGCTACGTAATTAATGATTTTTTCTATGTGGATATTACTCGGCACCATTTTTAGCATAGCCATTGCTCGAAGAGCTCCATCAATGAGCATTTCATTGCCAGTTTCAAGGAGCTTAAATATTGGGGTGGCGTCTTTCCCGTTTTCTATGGAAAGTCTGACTATGGCATCACCAATAGCGACGTAAACCATAGTTGCCTCGAAATTTTGATTTACGAGTTCATTTAGAAAAGGCAATGCTGGTTTATAACCACATTCGCCAATAGCCATGATCATCTGGTACTGCGTTTCCCAAGTCCGAGCATCTTTGAGCTCGGTCTCAAGCGCGTTAAATATAGAAGGACCTGCATCAGCGTCCTTTAACTTCCGAAGCTTCTTCGCAGCAGAACGACGCTTAGGAGATCTCTTATCTTCCAATTGAGCTACTATCTCGTTCAATGCTCGATTCTCCATAGTGCCTAACACTCGGCTCACCGAGCAAATTTTTGATGGCGTCTTTTTGCACAAAAGGTAACAGCGGAGATTTGTCCGGTGAAGTCGCTTGTTACGTGCTGATTTTGCACAGCTGCTTGATTGTCTTTTCATGCTCTTTACCCACTAAACCAACGTCTTGATGAAAGCGAAATCCAGACCTTTTAACTTTGGCCGCTTCAAGTGCTTTCTTCGCTTCGGAACCATCACTACTTATTATCGCTTTAGAAGCATGCCACTTGTAATGATCTAGTGGAAACGTGAGACGATCAATATGTTCATTTAGTACATCAAGTGCGTTGGTGAACTCACTTTCTATTTTTTGTGTTGCCACCAAATATGGATAATCAAGATAAACACCTGTTTGATGTTTTGGAAATTCTTTTTCTCTCTGTAATATTTCTTTATAGGTGGCCACACATTTTTCGAGATCGCCTAGCGCCATAAAAGCAATCGCCCTTGCCAGCAAGGCCCGCACGTCATCGAATTGGTCTTTTCTCGATTCGAAATACTCATCAACCAAGCAGAGCGATACCTTTGGATGCTTGTCAGTCAAGGTTAGCGCTTGAATTATCAAATACTGATCTCTTTGTGTTCTTGCTCGCTTTAGCTTCGAGTAGAAATATTCTTCGACGGAATCATTCCAGTCTTCATTTCTGTACCAATCGTCAGATGACACAATGACTCCTTAGCACGTAACGCTTCAAGAACTGGCGGCGTTTACACCGTCCACGTTACTTGATTTGTTAGCTACCGAGTACATTTTATATGCTGAAATTCCATACCAGAATAGAGTTATAGCTACCCAAACTCTTTGAATGATGAATTTGTATTCAATGGGCATCAAGCCGAAACCTAAGAACCAGAAGAAAACAACATGAATTACAGTCACTAAAACACAAAAATTTCGGAAATTCTTTGATGCATAAAATTCACTCATTTCTAATGCAAATACGACAGGAACAATTAATAATATTGTTGTAAGTACATACACATCATGTAATGGATTTTTCATCATAAAAATCCCATCAAACAACCATATTATGCCAAATGAAAACATTGTTAAGAAAGTAAATTTAGCTTTTGCTATTGATAGACACGCAAATGAAAATAAACACATTGACAGACCGATTAATATATCTGTAAGCCGATGAGAATAAGCAAAAAAAGGTGAATCTATCGCTAATCCGCTAATATATGGATATTCAATGCCATAGCCAGATAAAAACAGGTCTAAGAAAATGTTATACAAAGCAAATACAGGAATAAGCATTGCTTGTTTAACTAATATTAAATTTCTTTTATCCAAAAGTAACTCCAAATTTTTTTTAGGGCAGCTAACGCCCAAAGCTGACGCGCGTCTTTTTGCGTCGCTAGCCTTTGCTTGTTAAATACTGACCTCGCTTAAGGCCCACAAATCCCCCTAATACCATAGCAAATAAAATTGCCAAGTTGTGCAAAACCGGATAACTCGGCTCATGCCCGATAAATAAGGTGAGACATGACAATAGCAGTGGTCCACACAGATAATAGATGCCAAAACGACCCGCATATTTAGCCATTGATTTCGCTAACAAGAAAAAACTAACTAACGAAGCTAACAATGCTGGCAGAAAATATATCTTGGGATCGTGCGGATTTGGCAACTTATCCGTTACATATAAATATGTCCAAGACCATAAGAATAGCCCCCCAACAATAGAGACCGCTGAAGCTATTATTCCTCCAAACAACATTAAGAGAATCGATTTTTTGTGACTAATTTTATCCATAATGTATATTTAACGCCTAAATTTTGGGCAAATACTGTGGAGCGACGAAGGAGCGTAGCAGTATTTGTCCTAAACATTTTCTTGTTATAACTTACTCGGATTCTAAATATGGAGATTTAAAAGGTTCAACATATAACCCCGAGCTTCGAATACAACTAATTACCTCTGGATAATTATTACTAATACCTATGTACATATAATAATCACAACCAAAGTGTACAAATATGCCTTTTTTGGAAGTCAGCTGACCTCCGATTTCTTCACGTAAAATAAGCTGAATAACTCTTTTCAAAGATTCATCATGGAATTCTTTACCTTCTGCGAATGTAAGCTCTTTATCAGAGTAATTAAAGCCATTCCAAAAGTCAGTTAATGTAAGACTTTCAATTCCTGACGCTTTCATGAAACTACAAACAGCCTCAACATAAGATGACTCGACTCTTTCATATTCTTGAAGGGTAAACTCTATTCCTGCATAAGAGTTGCCCACATCACTGATAGCCGTCCATTCATCATAGGACTCTAAATCAGGATTATATTTAGTAACTCTATATTGATGATTCAAAAAACTATCCCTAGTTATAACGCCCATTTAATTTGTGAAGCAATGTTGGCTAATTTTTTTCGGGTCTTTGCAAAAATGGGACAACGTGCTGAATCTGATTCAAATGCTTGTTGAACGAAGCCGCTGCGCGGCAGAGTAAACAAGCCAGCGTTCATACTAACCAATAGCATCACCATTATGATGGTGCCTTATTGGGGTTATTCGTATGAATCATTCACAACAGCAACGATTTAATTATCTTTATGAACAACACCTTACCAATTTAAGGCTACAAGGTAAACGGCCAGCAACCATTGATGGCTATTCTCGTGCGGTTCGACGCATTTCGGCTTACTTTGATAAGTCTCCCGATGGATTAACTACTGCTGATTTAAAGGATTACTTTAACAGTCTTATCCAAACGCACTCATGGAGTACCGTTAAAATAGACCGTAACGGCTTACAATTTTTCTATCGTTACACCCT
>NZ_FPLG01000155.1:0-2583 GCF_900120065.1 Moritella viscosa | reverse complement strand
ATGAAGTGATAATAGTACAGTGTATTATTATCTAATTTCACTTCGCCATGAATACTAAGTTCTGTATTATTATCTAATTTCACTTCCTTACACATTTCTTTCCAAGCCACATCCTCTTCCTTTCGCTTTAACCTCAGCCAGCTTGGAAAGTGTGTCGAATCTCCGTGATAATCTCCTTCATTATAACGATGAGTTTTAATCAACTTACGATTATAGGTTGAATTAACAGGTTGACTTAATCGCTTAGGTAAATCAGTGCGCCCATACTGATTTTTTGATGGATAACCACCACCAATATCCGTGTGACAACCAGGGAATACTTCCTGAGAGAAGATGCCATCGGTAAATGCTTTCATTTCACCACCGCCATCCAATGCCGTCAGCGGGAATTTATCTCGATATTCATGACTCGCACAAATTTGGAACACAGCTTTGGCCACATCCTCTTTAAGCCCCAACTCAAAATTACCCTCATCGTCATTACCCGCGATATAGAACGAGCCGACCGTATCAAATAATCCGACAAAACGCACAGAGACACGACGAGTCTCATCTTTCTGATAGAAATCCTTGTGGACATTATCAAACATAGGATGCGACTCATTCCCCAATAAATTTGGGTAGATATCAACAGTGTTAGGCCCTCTTTTTTGATTGGAATAATCCGGTATCCCTTCAAGCGCCGCGTTGATAAAGTGACGCGCTAACGCCGCACCACGACTAAAGCCGAATACATCAAATTCAATATGCTCGATTTTTTGGTAAATGCCTTTATTCGCCAATTCATCAATTATACGCTGCATATCAACAAGCAAAGACTGCCATTTACGGAACGCACCGGTATCATCAAAAACACCAAAAGCTTGCGATAATGATTTTTCATCATCACCTGCATCTATGACGGGGTTCTCTTCCCCTTCAGGAACCGGCTGGATACCATCCACTGTACCCACACCTGAAACATAAATGGCGTATGACTCACCCTCTTGTTCTGGATATGCTTCAAACAATCGTGCGACATTGGTGCGAGACTTATCCCCCCGCGCTTCTTTATAAGCATCATTCGGGCTGTTTTGTCCTGTACCATCAAAAAACACACCAATACGCAACGTCCGCTCTGGCTTTACTTTGTGAATATTAATAATGGGCGCACTTTGCGGAATGGTACTGTCTTGTAGTACCGCGACGATGTTATGCCGTAATTGTCTATCTTTAACCTGGCTCGCATAAGCATTCGCAAAACGGATGGCTTGGCCGACGCTTTCAATTTCCTGCGGCGGTAATAAGTCTTGCTTTGTTACGACTGCCTGGTCTTTCTCTTTACTGACCAAAAGCTCATCACCGACCTGCAATAGCCAAGGGGCTTGGTCAAGTATTGGATTTAGGCTTAACAAGGCTTTGGCGGCTAATCCATGCTGTGTGGCAATGTCCTTCCACGTTTCAACCTTTCCCGTGTCAGCGTTTGTTTTTACCGTATGCCTTGAGTCATTTGTTTGAGCATCCCCTGGTTGATTACTTTGGTCATCGAGCGCTTCTTCACGGAGGATATTTTCATCTCCCTTTGTTTTAGCAATTGAATCGACATCAAGTAAGCACGCATGTTCATCAAGCCAAGCCGGTGTTAAGTCGCCAAATTGAGCCGCAGTCATCTTCTGGGGAAGGTAAAGTAAGTGCTGGCGAGCAACCGCTATGCGGTTGATTTTCCAAGGCAACAGAATAAAACTGTATGTATGATGTGACAGCAACTCATCGGAGAGCCTATCAGTATCTGATAATGTAGCTTGAAATGCCCACTTTCCCTCGCCCAGTAACTGATATTCATGTATCAGCGCATCATCGATGAAGTGGTAAAAGAACCCTTCAGTAGGCCAGCCAAGTAGCTCACCTACCTGAACAGCAGGTTTAACAGGGATAAACGATTCTGCGTGAGAGGCAGAGCCCGCATTCACTGGCTCCACATCATGAAATATTAACGCACCACCACTGGATGCAGAAAATTCCCTAACGAGCGTTTTCGGCTCATTAACATTGACACTCGCTGTGAGTAGCGTAAAACCGTCTTGTGTTTGGGAGCGTTTCCATGACAAGTTCGACACTTCTTTTTCGGTTTTTTGTAATGAGAAGTCACCGACATTATATTTATTTAATTCATCTTGAACGCATGCAATTTCAATGGAATACTCAAACGCCGCCGTTGGCTCAACAGATACGTAGATGGATTCAGATGCTAGCACCACGTCATCGACAACACGCTTATAATAAGCGTTTGTAAAAGTCGGTTTGTTTTCATTTTGAGCGTTAACCGCAACCCACTTTCCACTAGATAGTAATTGATGGAGTGTGTTTAGCACCTGCTTTTCACCTGAGAGCAAAAGAATTTTCTTCAGTCGTGAAGGAAGGTTGTTTAGCCAGGATGTCGTATTTCGCTCGCGCGAAAGCGTTCTGATGACTTCTTCTGGGGATTGTTTATACGCTAGTTCATCATTAGATAATTCAGAACCAGGTATAAATTTGTAACTCATATTCATTATAAGCCCACAATTAAATAAAAAATTGCAGTGATTTTAAGCTGATTAGACTTAA